>JARLIV010000075.1 GCA_031291555.1 Methylovirgula sp.
GCGCGATGAGGCCGCCGGCCCGCCCGTCGAGCCGGGCAAGCCGCAAATGCGGTAGCTCCCCCGGCTCCGGATCGAGCCAGGCGCAGGACGCCAGATGCATGAGGTTGCGATAGCCTTCCGCGTCCTTCGCCAGAAGAACGACCGCGGCCCGCCCGGCTTCCGCCTCGGCCCCGCGCGGCGCAAGCTGGCCGCCATCGCCAAAATCGAGCGTAAGCGCGGCGCCGATGATCGGCTGGATGCCTTCTTTGGCGAGCTTTTCGGAAAATTCCAGCGCGCCGAAAAGATTATTGCTGTCGGTGATCGCCAAGGCTGGCATGGCGTCGGCCGCCGCCAGCTTCACCAGCTTGCTGATCGAGAGCGCGCCTTCACGCAAGGAAAATGAGCTGTGGACATGGAGATGAACAAAACCGACCGCCGCCACTGGCGCCGAAAGCGCGGGATCGAGCCAGCCGGCACCGGCACTGCTCTCGACGTTCAGAAGGTCCATCCACGCCCCGCCACCACCACGATTGGCGCGAAACTCCTCGCGCCTCCGCCGAACTTATCACCCGGGGCGCGACCCGCGTGGCAGATCGCAACCTCTCAACAGAGATTTCAGGCCAGAGAGATTTCAGGCTAGAGAGCTTTCAGACCACGCCATAGCCGCGCGCGATGATAGCGATAAAGGCAAGAAGACAACCCAGCGATGCCAGTTCCGCTGCATCTTCCAGAAAAGACAGCATCACAGCCCCCAATTACGCAGAATGTTCCTTTTTTATTCCTACTTTGTTCTTTCGTCAAGCCAGCCAAAAAACTTTTCGTTCCCTAGCATGAGCAATATCTCCTTCGAGATCATTGGCTTGCCTGCCGAACGCGACTTTGTTCCTGTTCTATCCCTTTGTTAATTATGGGGAAATCACGAAAGCTTCAAGGAACTTTTCACAAAGTGTCATTTGTTGTGGGCATAAAATCACCCCCTGTTCCGCCCTTGTAATGTTGAGCGGATGCAGTTCGGCGCCACCCGTCAGCGCAGGATCTGGCTTAAGAAGAGCTTTGTGCGCGCATGTTGCGGCGCGCTGAAGAAGGGCTCCGGCGCATTAACCTCGACGATCTCGCCCCCGGCCATGAAGATCACCCTGTTGGCCACCTGACGCGCAAAGCCCATCTCATGCGTCACGCAGAGCATGGTCGTCTTTTCCTCGACCGTCAGCGCCATGATAAGGTCGAGCACGTCCTTCACCGCCTCCGGATCGAGCGCGGAGGTCGGCTCGTCGAACAGCATGATCTTGGGGCTCATGCAGAGCGCGCGGGCGATGGCGACACGCTGCTGCTCGCCGCCGGAGAGCTGCCCCGGATGTTTGCCAGCATGATCGGCCATTTTCACGCGCGCGAGATAATGCCGGGCGAGGTCTTGGGCCGCGCGCTTGTCCATCTTGCGCACCTCGATCGGCGCCAGCGTGCAATTCTCGAGCACGGTCAGATGACCGAAGAGATTGAAGTGCTGGAACACCATGCCGACGTCGCGCCGGACCGCGGCGAGCGAGGCGCGGGTCAGTTCCATCCCATCGACGGCGAGGCGGCCCTGCTGGAAATCCTCGAGCCCATTGACGCAGCGGATAAGCGTCGATTTGCCGGAGCCGGACGGGCCGCAGATGACGATGCGCTCGCCTTGCGCGACCGTCAGGCTGATGTCGCGCAGGACGTGAAAGCGGCCATACCACTTGTTGAGATGCTCGATCTCGACGGCGGGCGTTTGGGTCATCCTGTCTCTCAAACTGGCTAGAGCGGGATGCGAAAAAGTGTTTAGCGGTTTTTCGCGCAAATCCCGCTCTAATCTATTGGAATCGATCGCGGCCGTAGCCCGCCGCGAGCCGCCGCTCAAGCCCCTGCGCATAGCGCGACAGGCCGAAGCAGCAGACGAAGTAGACCAGCGCGGCGAAAGCATAGGCCGTGGGCGTAATCGTCGGGCCGGACCAGTTCGGGTCGAGCCTTGCCGAATCCACCGTCCGCAGAAAGTCGAAAATGCCAACGGTGGCGACGAGCGTCGTATCCTTGAAGAGGCCAATGAACGTATTGGCGATCGCCGGGATTACGAGCCGCAACACCTGCGGCAACACGACGAGCCGCTGAATGGCGAAGAAGCGGAGGCCAAGCGCCGCGCCCGCCTCGCTCTGGCCTCTGGCCATGGCTTGCAGACCGCCGCGCACCACCTCGGCCATATAGGCCGAGGCGAAAAGCGCGACGCCAACGAGCGGCCGCACCAGCCTGTCGGGCTCGGCGCCCTCGGGCAAGAACAGCGGCAACATCGTATTGGCCATGAACAGGACCGCGATCATCGGCACGCCGCGCATGAATTCGATGAAGGCGATTGAAACAAGCCGCACGGCCGGCGGTCCGGACCGGCGCCCGAGGGCGAGCAGAATACCGAGCGGCAGCGAGACGACGATGCCAAACGCGGAGACAATCAACGTAACAAGCATGCCGCCCCAGAGATCGCTTGCAACACGCGGCAGGCCGAGCACCGGCCAGCCGTAAAGCAGCACGAAGGCGAGGATCGGATAGACGAGAAAGGCGAGCCATACACCGAGCCGCCGCCTTAGAGCGGGATGCGAAAAAGTGGACACCGGTTTTTCGCGCAAATCCCGCTCTAAGTATTTAGAATCGATCACGTTCATGATTTTGGATCGATTCGATCCAAAATCATCGTGATCTGGCGCGCGCGGCATCAGCAGCCAAGCGGTCAAGAGCGCGCCGATGGCGAAAACGAGATCGACCCGCCAGCGTTGATCGAGCGGATACGAGCCATAGATGAAATAAGGCAGCTTCTCGGCGATGAAGGGCCAGCAGGCCCCGTCCGTAGCGCGGCACGTGGCGGCATTGCCGTGCCAGACGGCGCCGAAGACAAAATACCGCAAGAGATCTGGCACGGCCCAGATGGCAAGCACCGCAGCGCCGAGCGTGAGCGCGAGCGATTTCGGCGAACCGAAGAGATTGCGCGACAACGCCGCCATGCGTCCCCCGGCCGTCTCGGGCGGCGGCAATTGGGGCGCGGGCGCAGCGCGGACGAAAGCCTGCGTCAATGCGCGGCTCCGGCGATGCGTCGGTTGAAGAGGTTCATTGCCAGTGACCCAGTTAGCGAAACGAAGAGATAGACGGCCATGGTCACGGCGATGACGGGCACAGCCGCACCGGTCTGGTTCAGCACCGTGCCGGCGAAGACCTGTACGAGGTCCGGATAGCCGATGAAAACGGCCAGCGAGGAATTCTTGA
>JARLIV010000010.1 GCA_031291555.1 Methylovirgula sp.
AAGCGCGGCGCCGCGGAGCGACAGGACCGCCGCCGCCGGAAAATCGCTGGAGCCTTAGCCGTGACGTCGTCGCTTCTACCTACCTATGCGCGTTTCAACCTCGCTTTCGAGCGGGGCGAGGGCGCCTGGCTCTATGCGACGAACGGCGACAAATATCTCGATTTCGGCGCTGGCATCGCCGTCGTCTCCGCCGGCCATTCGCATCCGCATCTCGTCAAGGCGCTGAAGGAGCAGGGCGAGAAACTGTGGCACGTGTCCAACCTTTTCGAAATTCCCCAGGCCGAAAAGCTCGGCGCGCGGCTGGTCGCGGAAAGCTTCGCCGATCTCGTCTTCTTCACCAATTCCGGCACCGAGGCGATGGAAGGCGCGATCAAGACCGCGCGCCGCTATCAATTCGTTAGCGGCCATCCGGGGCGCTACCGGATCATCACGTTCCGAGGCGCCTTCCACGGGCGGACGATGGCGTCCGTCGCGGCGGGCGGCAATGCGAAATATCTTGAGGGCTTCGGGCCGCCGCTTGAAGGCTTCGATCAGGTTCCGTTCGGCGATCTCGCGGCTGTCGAGGCGGCGATCACGCCCGAGACAGCCGCCATCATGATCGAGCCGGTGCAGGGCGAAGGCGGCATCCGCGTGGCCACGCCCGAATTCCTCGAAGCCTTGCGCGCGCTCTGCGACGCCAATGGGCTGCTGCTGATCCTCGACGAAGTGCAGAGCGGCATGGGCCGGACGGGCAAGCTCTTCGCCTATCAGTATTCGCGTATCACGCCGGACATTATGGGCCTCGCCAAGGGCATTGGCGGCGGGTTTCCGCTCGGCGCTTTCCTAGCGACCTATAAGGTCGGCGCCTGCATGACACCGGGCACGCACGGCACGACCTACGGCGGCAACCCGCTGGCGACGGCGGTCGGCAATGCGCTGCTCGATATCGTGCTCGGCGACGGCTTCCTCGATCATGTGGTGAAAATGGGCGCCTTGCTCGGCCATGGGCTCGCCGAATTGCAGCGGCGCTATCCCGACGTGATTGAGGAGGTGCGCGGCAAGGGGCTCATGTACGGCTTGCGGATCGTGGGCGCGGTCGGCGGTTTCGTCAACGCCGCGCTGGAGGAGAAGCTGATCACCGTGCCGGCGAGCGACAATGTCGTCCGTCTGCTGCCGCCGCTCATCGTGAACGAGGTGGAGATCGCCCTCGCGTTGACCCGCCTCAATGCCGCGGCGGAAAAGAGTTCCGCACAGGCAAAACGCGCGCAGCGGGGGGCGGCGTGATGAGCACAGCCTTGCGCCTCGCGGCGGCGCCGAAGCACTTCCTTGATCTCTCGGAAGTTTCGGCCGAGGAATTGCGGCGGATTCTCTCGCTCGCCGGGGCGATCAAGAGCCGCCGGCGCAAGGGCCAGCTCGCGGCCGAGCGGCCGCTGACGGGCAAAGTCCTGGCTATGATCTTCGACAAGCCCTCGACCCGCACGCGCGTCTCCTTCGATGTCGCGATGCGCGAGCTTGGTGGCGAGACGATTATGCTCACTGGCAAGGAGATGCAGCTCGGCCGCGGCGAGACGATCGCCGATACGGCGCGGGTTCTGTCGCGCTTTGTCGATGCCATTGTCATCCGCGTGCTCGACCATAACGAGCTTGCCGAATTGGCGCGCAATGCCGAGGTGCCGGTCGTCAACGGTCTCACCAAGAAGTCGCATCCCTGCCAGGTGATGGCCGATGTGCTGACCTTCGAGGAGCATCGCGGCCCGATCAAGGATCGCACCGTCGCCTGGACGGGCGATGCCAATAATGTGCTCGCGAGCTGGGTCCACGCGGCGCAGCGTTTCGATTTCACGATCAATGTCGCGAGCCCGGCGGAACTCGACGTGTCGCTGGAGCTGAAGTCCTGGGCCAAGGCCAATAATGCGCGGCTCAACATCACCCGCGATCCTTACGAGGCGGTGCGCGGCGCCGACGCCGTGATCTCGGACTGCTGGGTGTCGATGGGCGACAAGGACGAGAACTTCCGCCACAATCTGCTCGCGCCCTATCAGGTCAATGCGAAGCTGATGAAGGCGGCCGCCAAAGACGCCATCTTCATGCACTGCCTGCCGGCGCATCGCGGCGAGGAGGTCACCGACGACGTGATCGACGGGCCGCAATCGGTGGTCTTCGACGAGGCCGAGAACCGGCTGCACGCGCAAAAGGGCATCCTCGCCTGGTGCTTCGATGCGGTGGCGGGATGAGCGGGTCGGAACCCCCGCTGCGTGCGGTTTCCGATCAAGCCTGCGACGATAGCGTCCTGCCCTTCGCGGTCGAGCCGCTCGACGTGCGTGGCCGCCTCGTGCGGCTCGGGCCGGCGCTCGACGAAATCCTCACTCGCCATGCCTATCCGCCCGCCATCGCGCGGCTCGTCGGCGAGGCGACGGCGCTCACCGCGCTTCTCGGCGCGGCGCTGAAGTCGGAAGGCCGGCTGCAATTGCAGACGCGCAGCGACGGCATCATCGACATGATCGTCGTTGATTTCGATGCGCCGGACCGGCTGCGCGCCTTCGCGCGGTTCGATGAGGCGAAGCTCGCCGCGGCGCCCCCCGGCACTGAGCTTCTCGGCCGGGGTCATCTGGCGCTGACGATCGAGCAAGGCAGCGATGTCGCGCGCTACCAGGGCGTCGTCGCACTCGAAGGTCAGGGGCTCGAAGAAGCGGCGCATCAATATTTCCGTCAGTCTGAGCAGATCCCAACCTTCGTCCGGCTCGCCGTCGCCGAGAGTCTGACGGGTGCCGCCACGAATTGGCGCGCTGGCGGGCTTTTGCTGCAATTTTTGCCGGCTTCGATTGAGCGCCAGCGCCAGGCTGATCTTGCGCCGGGCGATGCGCCGGAAGGTGCGATCCTACCGGAAATTCTCGAGGACGATGCCTGGGCGGAGGCCAAGGCGCTTGCCACGACGATTGAGGATCACGAGCTGGTCGATCCCCAGCTTTCCAGTGAGCGGCTGCTCTATCGGCTGTTTCACGAGCGCGGCGTGCGCGTGTTCGCCCCGCAGCCCGTGCGCGCCGCCTGCCGCTGCTCCGACGAACGTATCGCCGCCATGCTGCGCAATTTCACGCAAGCTGAGCGCGACGATATGGTCGGCGACAACGGCAAAATCGGCGTCACCTGCGAATTCTGCTCGACCCACCGCGAATTCGACCCGGCGGATTTCAGGGAAGCGTGAGCCCTGCCTTCTCCGCGATTGGCGCCTCGGCGGCGAGCGCCTTGATCACGGCGGCCCGCGCCAGCATCCGCGCGCGATGCGCTTCGAGGCTTGGAAACTCACCCGGCGCGAAATTGAACCGCGCCGCGAAACGCCAGAACAGCCGGAAAAGAAAAATATCGACCATTGAATAGTCGCCGAGCGCCCATTCGCGCGCGCCGAGCCTTTGCGCCGCGAGCGCGAAAGCGGCTCGCGCCGCTGTCGCGTCGGCCCGCGCGCCATGCACGGTCGAAGCGAGGAACGACATCCAAGAGAGCGCCTGCGCCTCGCCTTCGATATCCTCGGGCAGCAGTTTCGCCTGCGGATATTTCCGGCCGAGGTAGAAGAGGATCGCCAGAACCTCGGTCAGAAGCCGGCCGTCGATCAAGAGGCTCGGAACCTTGCCCTCGGCGTTGATGGCGCGGAATTCCGGGCCGCGCGTTTCCTTTGTGGCGACGAGCACCGGACGCGCCTCGAACGCGGCGCCGACCTCGTGCAGCGCGATATGGACGGCGAGCGAGCTCGATCCGGGCGAGAAATAGAAGACGAGCAAGGCGATCTCCTTTGGATTAGCGCGCGGCCTGAGGCATAAGAACGTCATATGGCCAAAG
>JARLIV010000076.1 GCA_031291555.1 Methylovirgula sp.
CCGGCGCCGACGACGCCAACGAGCGCGAGAACGAGCGGCAAGCGCGATTTCATAACGAATCTCCCCTTCGACTGAGAGTCGACAAGAAAGGGCTAGGCCGCCCGTCTCACGCCTTCAAATTAAGCTTTCGCAATCTTGCGCAATGGCATGCGCCGCCGCGTTCCTCACGAAAATGTTTGCTAAACCTTATTTGCTGGAAACGTGCTTCAACGCGCTGACGCGAGGCATTTTTCATCCCCTGATGAAATTCGGCCGAACAGAATCTACTCTACGGTTTCATCACAAAGACTTGATACGGCCCTTTCTGCGGTAGCGGCATAAGCCACGCGGGCGGTATTCCGGTCACGATCCGCGCGGCGAAAGATTTCGGCGCGTTCGCCGCCAGCACGGCGAATTCGCCGAGCCCGTCGCAATTGACGACATAGGTCACGCGCGCATTTTTGAGAACGTCATGCGCGCGATCGGGTGTCGCGAGAAGCGCGTCGAGGACAATGCGATTGCCGTGATTGTCGCGATGATAAGGTGCGGCGAGCACGGAATGCGGCGTCAGCGCGAGAATGTGCGAGCCCGCGTCGATCGGCCCGGCGATAAGGCCGGGCGGCAATTGTGCCAGCGGCGCGAAAGCCGATGTGCTCAGGCAGCCCTTGCGCGTATCGAGCGCGCCACCGCTGGTGCCCGGCACGGCGAGCGCCCAGCCGAGCGAGGAAAAGGGCACGACCAACAGGAAGGCGAGCGAGGCTGCCTCCTGCCATCGCGTCTTCAAATAATCCTTGAAACGCACGATCGCCCAGGTGCTGCCGAGCAGCGCGAGCGGGCAGGCAAAAGCGATCAAGCGAATCTGCCAGAAGACCAGCAGAAAGCCGGTGCCGGTCATGGCCGCGACGACGATCCAGCGCAGACGCGTGAGTCCCTGCTCGCGCCATATCGCGGCGAATGTCGCCACGAGCCCGAGCACGACCGGCATGGCGAGAACGAGGGCGACGGTCGGCCGCGACGCGGCAAAGCCCGCGAGGGGCTGCGCCTCTTCGACATGTTTCAGCCAGATCTCCCGCAGCAGCGGATCGATCCCGGCATAAGGATCGAGGAAGCAGGCAGGCCGGGTGAGTGCGGCGGCCGCCAGCACGGCGCAGCCTGCGAGCAGCGCGGCGACGAGACGCGACGGCCAGCTTTGCAGCCGCGGCGCGGAAAAGCCCAAAAGCGCCAGCACGCTCGCGCCAGCGAGCCCAGGGATGAGATAGGCCCTCGAGAAAGCATCGCACGCGTTGTCGGACCAGCGCGCGGGCCCGATGGTCGCGAAGAAAACGACAGGCAGCGTGAGGCCGAGGCCGAGACCGAATGCGAGCAGCGGCCCGCGCAAATCTTCGCCGCGCACGACCCAGAGCAGAACGGCGCTTGCTGCCAATGTCGCGATGAAGGGAAGATTTTCGAGACTGATCGCGAGAGAGATGGCAGCCAGGACACCGGCGAGTGCAGCACCACGGACATGCGACGACGCGAGCCCGGCGACGAAACTGCCGAGCATGAAGACGAGGAGAACAACTTGGCTCGCCGAATGGGTGATATGCCCCGGCTGGAATTGCCCGAACACGGAACAACTGAGCAGCGCCAGCAATAGCGCTGGCAGCACGCCTTGCTCGCCCATGAGCCGGCGCGCGAGTTGCGCGACACCGACATAGAGCAAGGTCAGCAGGATCAGCGGAAAGAGAATGCGCGTCAGCCGCTCGGCATCCGGGGCAGGCATGAAGAGTTCGAACAGCCAGATCAGAAGCGCGAGCGGCGCATCGATCAAGCGCGACCAATGCATGAAGACGCCCTGCGGCGGATCGAGCCGCGCCGCCGTCAGGTCGAACCAATTCTGGCCGTTGAGAAGGCCCCGCACCTCGACGAGTTGCATCGCATCGTCGGAATCGAAGAATGTGTTCTTCTGCCAAACGCTCGAAATGCTGGCGGCCGACAGCACCGCGCTGAATCCCGAGGCGATCGCGATCAAAAGCCACGCGGGAAGGGGCTGCTGTGCGCGGGCGGGAGAATGCCGCGCGGCGGCGGCAAATCCGGTCGTCGTATCGGTTGGCGACACGCAGGGGTCTCCGAGGCTCAAGCCCTGCAATGCGGGCCTATTGCGCTTTATGGCGGAGAACCTTTTATGCCCCGTTACGGCCATCGCCGCTCTTTTAAGGTTAATCTGATCTTAAGCGGCTTTGGCGTTCTATGCGTGTGCGCCGCTCTCGG
Organism: Methylovirgula sp.; assembly: GCA_031291555.1. Lineage (GTDB taxonomy): Bacteria > Pseudomonadota > Alphaproteobacteria > Rhizobiales > Beijerinckiaceae > Methylovirgula. Next base: position 2,230 of record JARLIV010000076.1, read on the forward strand.
CGCGAGATCGCGATTCCAACAAGTCAGAGCGGGATTTTCGCGAAAAGCCGGTGTCCACTTTCGCATCCCGCTTGCGAATGCCCAAGGGGCCTCATGCAGCCGATCCGGCAGCCGTCCTTCAGCGATATCCTCGAAGATCTGGCGCTCGATCCGCACGCAGCGGAAGATTTTGGCGCGGCGACGCCGGCCGCCTCGAATCCGGACTGGCTGTTCCATGTCTTCGCCGCGGCGGCCGAGGATATTGCAAGCGATCCGCAAAGTTCGCGCGCGGCCTATCGCGAAGCGGCCGACGAAGAGCCGCCTATTCGCGCCTCGCTGAGCGAGGAAGAGCGCATTGTGGCGGAGCTCGAACTCGAGACCGCGAGGAACCTCGACGATCTCGCCCGCATCCGCCGCGCCTTCGCGCGCCGCAACCACCCCGATCTGATACTGCATCCCAAGCTTGCCGAGCAGGCGACAGCGCGGATGAAGATCGCCAATATGCTGATCGACCGCCGGCGCAGAGAACTCACACGGCGCTAGAATCATAAAAGTAGAGCGCGCCGGACCGCTTGTGCGGCCGGGATGGGCGTGCATTCATGCGCGCATGCGAAGCGTCGACCTGAATTGCGATTGCGGCGAGAGCTACGGCGCCTATGTCATGGGCGACGATGCCGCCATGCTGGAGATCGTCACCAGCGCCAATGTCGCCTGCGGATTCCACGGCGGCGATCCGGAAGTGATGGCCCACACCTTCGCCTTGGCGAAGGAGAAAGGCGTCGCCGTCGGCGCGCATCCGGGCTTTCCCGACGTCTGGGGCTTCGGCCGCCGGCGGCTGCCGTTTTCGGCGGCGGAGATCGAGCGGCTCGTCGCCTATCAGATCGGCGCGGCCCAGGCGCTCGCCGCCTATGCGGGGCACAGGATCACGCATGTTAAGCCGCATGGCGCTCTAAGCAATATCGCCGCCGAGGAAGCCGAGATCGCGCGGGCGATCGCGCGGGCGACGAAGATCGTCGACCCGCAACTCGTCTTTCTCGCCATCGCCGGCACGCAGCTGGAGCGCGCCGGCGCAGAGGCGGGTCTTGCCGTCGCGCGCGAAATATTCGCCGATCGCGGCTATGGCGAGGACGGCCAGCTTCTGCCACGCGGGCAAGACGGCGCTGTCCTGCATGATCCGCGGGTCATCGCCGCGCGCGTGTTGAAAATGGTGGAAGAGAGCGCAGTGATTTCCGCCTCCGGCAAACGGCTCCCGACACAGATCGATTCCATCTGCGTCCACGGTGATACGCCCGGCGCTGTCGCGATTGCCATAGCGGTGCGCAAAGAACTCGTCGCGGCCGGCCTCGCCCTGCGGGCCTTCGCGAAAGCGCGCTGATTCAAAACGCTCTAATCGCTGCCGGTCTTCGGCAATTGATGGCCGGCGCTCGCGGGGTCAGCGACCTGCCAATCTTCCGCATGGCCCAATTCGCTCGCCGAGTGGATGGACAGGAGATTGGCGAGCCGGTTGCGCGCCCGGTTGACGCGACTCTTCATGGTACCGACGGCGCAGCCGCAAATCTCCGCCGCCTCCTCATAGGCAAGGCCCGAGACACCGATGAGGATCAGCGCCTCGCGCTGATCGTTCGGCAATTGCTGCAAGGCGGCGTGCAGATCGCGCAGGTCCATATGGCCGTTCTGTGCCGGCGCGGTGGCGAGCTTGATCGCGATCGCGCCGTCCGGGTCGGGAACCTCGCGGCGGCGCTTGCGATATTCGGAATAATAGAAATTCCGCAGGATGGTGAAGAGCCAAGCCGGCAGATTGGTGCCCTCGACGAAGGAATCGAGATTTCCCCACGCCTTGACCAGGGTCTCCTGGACGAGATCGTCGGCGCGGTCCGGGTTGCCGCAGAGCGAGACGGCAAATGCCCGCAGATTCGGGATGACGGAGATGAGCTCCGCCTTGGTCTGCGCGCTGACCTGCTTGGTCCGGCCGGCGCTTTCGCTCGGCGCACCGGTCACTTCCGCTCCTTCTTTACCGGCTTTTCCGTGTCCGCCTGATGTTCGCCGGCTTCGAGTTGCTCCAGAAGATCGAGAAAACGCTCCGGAATTGGCTGGGAGACAACCGAATTATAGATGGACGCCAGACGGTGGCCAATAAGGTCGATCATCTCGGGATTCGGTGGCCCCTTGGCCTTGCGCCCCACCGGCAAGACGCTGATATCGGCGGAAAATTGGGCGTCCCCTTTGGGATCCCCCGTCTTCGACGCGCGCAGCTTCTCAACCCGGCCCGCGGTTGATGAGCCCGTGCTTTTTGATTTGATTTCAATGGGTTTAGTCACAGCTGCGCCCCTGTAGAGGTTCTCGTCCTGATCCATCGCGCCAACTCGGCCAATCAGTGGACCGTCCCGCCCCCACGTGGACAACCCGGTTGCGATCAAACATTCGCCACTTGTAACTTCGCTTTTGCTGGCGAACTCCTACATAAATAACCAGTTTGCGTCGGCTTCTGCCACGCCCGTACACAACGCAATGTTTTGGCGAAGGTTCCTCATTTGGAACCAAATTTCTCCTGAGACATTAGGTTTCTAGCCTAAGCTGGTCGGCGCTGAAGGAGGAAAAATGTCCGTCTCGAAGGCAATTTCCGCGCATGTCCCTTATCTGCGCCGCTTTTCCCGCGCGTTGACGGGGACGCAGGCCGGCGGCGATGCCTATGTCCTGGCGACCTTGGAAGCCATCGTCGCGGAGCCCGGCGCCCTCGCGGAGACGGCGGACCTGCGGGTCGAGCTTTACCGGCTGTTCCTCCGGGTTTGGGAATCGATGCCGGTCAATGGCTATGTCGATCAGGTGCCATTTTCCGCCGACGAAAAAGGTGCCCAGCGCAATCTCGAGGCGATCCCGCCGGAGCCGCGCATCGCCTTCCTCCTCAGCGCGCTCGAGAATTTCAACGTCGAAGAGGTGGCCCGCATCCTCGATTGCCCGACGGATGTGGCCGCCAACCTCATCGATCGCGCGGGCAAGGAGATTTCGAAGCAGATTCGCACCGATGTGCTGATCATCGAGGACGAGCCGCTGATCGCGATCGACATTCAGATGCTGGTGGAGGAACTCGGCCATCGCGTCGTCGCCATCGCCCGCACCCGCGACGAGGCCATTGCCGCGGCGAAGGCGACACCGCCGGGGTTGATCCTCGCCGATATCCAG
>JARLIV010000077.1 GCA_031291555.1 Methylovirgula sp.
CGACACCGGCTCGCCCGAAGTGCAGATTGCCATCCTCACTGAGCGCATCGCCAATCTCACCGAGCATTTCAAGACGCATGTGAAGGACAATCACTCGCGCCGGGGCCTGCTCAAGCTCGTCTCCCAGCGCCGCCAGCTGCTGGACTATGTCAAGCGCAAGGACGAACCGCGCTATAAGACGCTGATCGAGCGTCTCGGCATCCGCCGCTGAGCCAGCCCCTTAATCTTGCTTAACCCGCCAGGCGCTGGAAATCGGCGCCTGGACAATTACTTAAGACAAGAGGCCGTTGCCCTCTTAAGGCGGCGGCCGAAAGTTGAAACGACGCCGGTTCCCCGCCGGCGAAAATGCTTTAAGATCGCGCGGCGCATCGCGCCCGGGCAGGAAACCGCTCACCAGAGCGGGAAGCGCACAAGACGTTCAGCGGCTTGTCGCGGAAATCCGGCCCTAACTTATTGGAATTGATCGCGCTAAAGCGTTTCGCCTCTGGCGAACCGCGGCGCGATCGTGGAAATCGGCAGCACGGCATGGGGCCGAGGCTGCCCGGGAAGGACCAGTGCCATGGCAGGATCGCCAGGCGCTTCTCGCCTCAAGCGCGGAGCCTCTCGCCGTTCTGCACATGGTCCTGGGTCTTTGCCTTACGCAAAGAGAAAGACCAATGTTCGAAATCCATCGTGAAGAACTCAATTGGGCCGGGCGCAAGCTCGTGCTCGAAACCGGGCGCATCGCCCGCCAGGCGGACGGCGCCGTGCTCGCGACCTATGGCGAAACCACCGTCCTCGCCACCGCCGTGTCCGCCAAGACGCCGAAGCCGGGCATCGACTTTTTCCCGCTCACCGTCAATTACCAGGAGAAGGCCTTCGCCGCCGGCCGTATCCCGGGCGGCTATTTCAAACGCGAGGGCCGTCCCTCCGAAAAGGAGACGCTGGTCTCCCGCCTGATCGACCGGCCGATCCGTCCGCTCTTCCCGGACGGCTATCGCAATGACACGCAGGTGATCGTCACGGTGCTTTCGCACGATCTCGAGAACGATCCCGACATTCTCTCCATGGTCGCGGCCTCGGCAGCGCTGACGCTCTCAGGCATCCCGTTCATGGGCCCGATCGGCGGCGCGCGCGTCGGCTACATCAACGGCCAGTTGAAGCTTAACCCGACGATCGACGAGATGAAGGATTCGGCGCTCGATCTCGTGGTCGCCGGCACCGGCGAAGCGGTGCTGATGGTCGAATCGGAAGCCAAGGAGCTGTCCGAAGCCACCATGCTCGAAGCGGTGATGACCGGCCATCATGGCTTCCAGCCCGTCATCGAGGCGATCATCCGCCTCGCCGAAAAGGCGGCGAAGGAGCCGCGCGAACTCATTCTCGCCGACAAGAGCGAAGTCGAGACGGCAGTGCGCCAGGTCGCCGAGGCCGAGCTGCGCGAAGCCTATAAGATCACGGCCAAGCAGGTGCGCTATGCCGCGGTCGATGCGGTGAAGGCGAAGGTCGAGGCGGCGCTGCTGCCGGCCGAGGGCGCCAAATTCACCAAGGAGCAGGTGGCGGAAGCCTTCCACGATCTGCAGGCCAAGGTCGTGCGCTGGAACATTCTCGACAGCGGCATCCGTATCGACGGGCGCGACGTAAAGACCGTGCGTCCGATCCTCGCGCAAGTCGGCATTCTGCCGCGCACGCATGGCTCGGCGCTCTTTACGCGCGGCGAGACGCAGGCGCTGGTCGTCGCAACGCTCGGCACCGGCGAAGATGAGCAATTCATCGACTCGCTCGAAGGCACCTACAAGGAGCGCTTCCTGCTCCACTATAACTTCCCGCCTTACTCCGTCGGCGAGACGGGCCGCATGGGCTCGCCCGGCCGGCGCGAGATCGGCCACGGCAAGCTCGCCTGGCGCGCGATCCGTCCGATGCTGCCGACGGCGGCGGAATTCCCCTACACGATCCGCGTCGTCTCCGAGATCACCGAGTCGAACGGCTCGTCGTCGATGGCAACGGTCTGCGGCTCGTCGCTCGCTTTGATGGACGCGGGCGTGCCGCTGAAGGCGCCGACCGCCGGCATCGCCATGGGCCTGATCCTCGAAGGCGAGCGCTTCGCCGTGCTCTCCGACATCCTCGGCGACGAGGATCATCTCGGCGACATGGACTTCAAGGTGGCGGGCACCGAAACCGGTATCACCTCGCTGCAGATGGACATCAAGATCGCCGGTATTACCGAAGAGATCATGCGCGTCGCGCTCGGCCAGGCGAAGGACGGGCGGCTGCACATCCTGGGCGAGATGGCCAAGGCGCTGACCGGCGCGCGCGCCGAGCTCGGCGAATTCGCGCCGCGCATCGAAAGCTTCAAGATCGCCACCGACAAGATTCGCGAAGTGATCGGCACCGGCGGCAAGGTGATCCGCGAGATCGTCGAAAAGACCGGCGCCAAGATCAATATCGAGGACGACGGTACGGTGAAGGTCGCCTCGAGCGATGCCAATTCGATCAAGGCGGCGGTCAACTGGATCAAGTCGATCGCGATGGACCCGGAGATCGGCCACATCTACGACGGCACGGTCGTCAAGGTGGTCGAATTCGGCGCCTTCGTGAATTTCTTCGGCTCGAAAGACGGCCTCGTCCACATCTCGCAACTCGGCAAAGGCCGCGTCGCCAAGACGAGCGATGTCGTCAAGGAAGGCGACAAGGTGAAAGTGAAACTGCTCGGCTTCGACGACCGCGGCAAGGTGCGGCTCTCGATGCGTGCCGTCGATCAGCAGACGGGCGAGGATCTCGAAGCCAAGGAAAAGGCCGAGAACCCCGCCGACGTGGCGGAATAAGACTTTCCGACAAAGGTCATGCGCGGATCACTCCGCGCATGACGAAGGTTTCGGGAACATCGCACGCACATGCGTCCGGTTCTGCGCCGCGTATCGCGTTGATCGAGATCATCCACGCGACGCGAGCGCTGCCCTAGGCTTCTCCCCATGCGAAAGCATAGGGAGGAAACAATGCAGTCCAAAAGAGCCTATATGTCGCTTGCGATTCTCGCAGGGACGGTTCTGCTTGCGGGGCTTGCAGACTTCTCGCCGCCGGCCGCTGCTCAGAGCGTCAGCTCACAATCGAGCGCTCATGTCAGACTGGCGGATCTCATCGAACAATTGAGATCACCGCGGAGCCACGCGCCCTATTCGTCACCCGGGCAGCGCCTCGCCAGCGTCCGCTGCGGTGCAACCGAGTATTATTGCGCCGACACGACGCCCTATTGCTTTTATTGCGCGGCCAAAAGCGAATACGAGTGCTGCGCCACCTCCGACGTAACAAAGTGTTCGTCTGGCTGTTGAAGGGCGCCTCGCTCAGGGAGCGACCGCTATGTCTCTTGCGCTGCTTCGATTGCAATCGCGGCGGATTGAATGATCGCGGCGAAGCGCACCGCCGTCTGGATCGCCTGCGAGCTCACGCCCGCCTTGCGCAATTCCGCCTCGTGCGAATCGATGCAGGCGCCGCAGCCGTTGATCGCCGAGACCGCCAGCGACCAAAGCTCGAAATCGACTTTCGCGACGCCCGGATTGGCGATGACATTCATACGCAGCTTCGCCGGCATGGTGCGGAATTCCTCGTTCGAAGCGAGGTGCAGGAAGCGGTAATAGACATTGTTCATGCCCATGATCGCCGCGGCCGATTTGGCGGCGTTGAGAGCTGTCGCGTCGAGATGCTGCACTGCCTCGGCGATGAGCGCCTGGCGCACTTGCGGATTGCGCGAGGCGATGCCGCAGGCGGCGAAGAGCCCATATTTCTGCACCGGCGTCAGCGTCTCGTCGCTTGCCATCGACGAGAGATTGAGCCGCACATCCTTGGCGAAGTCGGCGATTTGATTTTTCAGCGCGTCCAGCGACATTACGGAACAATTCCTTCAAGCAAAGAGAAGCGCGCAACGAAACGGCGGAGCTTTTGGCCCCGCCGGAAACGTTGCCTGATTGTACGAAAAGACCCGTTTGAACCCGTCACCTTTAGCCCTCATGCTGAGGAGGCCGCGAAGCGGCCGTCTCGAAGCACGAGGGCGACTTAAGAGGTGACTGCCCTCATCCTTCGAGACGCGCCTTCGGCACTCCTCAGGATGAGGGAGAGAGGTGTTTTGAGGCTGCCTCTCACCGGTTACGCGGCCTTCAGCGTCTCGCCGCCAACCTCACGACCGCAGGGGCAGAGCTCGTCCGTCTGCAAGGCGTCGAGCACACGCAGCGTATCCTTCGGCGCGCGGCCGACATTGAGGTTCGTCGCATAGACGTGCTGGATCACATTGTCCGGATCGACGACGAACGTATAGCGATAGGCAACGCCATCGGGCGAGCGTACGCCGAGCCCATCGGTCAGCGAGCCGTTGGTGTCGGCAAACGACCAGATCGGCAGCTTGTCGAGATCCTTGTGGCTGCGCCGCCAGGCGAGCTTGACGAATTCATTGTCGGTCGAGCCGCCGAGCACGATTGCGTCGCGGTCCTCGAACTCCTTGCCGAGCTTGGCGAATTCCGCGATCTCCGTCGGGCAGACGAAGGTGAAGTCCTTCGGGTAGAAGAAGATGACCTTCCACTTGCCCGGAAAGCTTTCCTCCGTCAGCGTCTCGAACGCCGAGACACCGTTCTCCTCGTGATTATTGAAGCCGGGCTTCACGCCCGTCACCGAGAAAGCGGGCAGTTTGTCTCCGATTCCAGCCATTCCAGTATTCCTTTGTTCGTCGGGGGCTCGCATCCGCCGGCCCTAGAGCATGTTCCGAAAAAATTGCAGATTTTTTCGATGAGAACATGCTCCATTCTGTTTGGCGCGATTTCCGATCGACCAGATGATTTCATCTGGTCGGAAAGCGCGTGGCGCGATGTTGCAGTGCAATCTACTGGACTCTGCGAATTTCGATCAAGCCGAATATTTTTATAGTTACGTTCGGTTTTCTCGATATAAGGAAATATGAACGTCAACATCAACTTGCGCCATTTGCGCTATCTGGTGACGCTCGCGGAGAGCAGCACCTTCGCCGCCGCGGCCAAGGCGGCGGGTATCACCCAATCGACATTAAGCGCGGCGATTCAGGGGCTTGAGGTGGAGTTCGGGCATCCGCTCATCGACCGCTCCGGGCGGCGGATGCAGCTCCTGCCCTTCGGCGAGGCGATGGTGCGCCGGGCCCGGCATATTCTCGCGGAGATCGAGGAGCTGCCGCAATATGCCGGGCGCGAAGTCTTGCCACTTAGCACGCGGCTGCGGCTAGGTGTCATACCCTCTGTCGCGCCCTTCGTGCTGCCGCGGCTGCTCGCCAGCCTTAGCCGGGATTACCCGCTGCTGCACCTGCATGTGCGCGAGGGGCTCACGCATTCACTGCTGACCGAGGTTTCGAGCGGCCGACTCGACGCCGCTTTCATTGCCCATGTGCCTTCGCTCGAAGGCGTCGAAATCGCCGAACTGGGCAAGGATCCGTTCTATCTTGCGGTCAAGCCCGGCCATCCGCTCACCCGGCTCAACGAGGTGACGATGGCGCAACTCGCGCACGAGCCTTTGCTTCTGCTCGACCAGGGCCATTGCCTGCGCGAACACGCGATGGTGGCGCTCGGCCGCGACGCGATCACCGAAGAGAACGACGTGCGCGCTGCCTCGCTGCTGACCCTGGTGCAGCTTGTCGAGGCCGGAATGGGAATCACGCTCCTGCCGAAGATCGCGATGGACGCCGTTGCCGGCACACAGGTGAAGCTCATCCCCTATTCCGCGCCGAAAGCGGCGCGGACCCTGGTGCTCGCCTGGCGCAAGGGCGCGATGCGTGCCGATGATTATCGCGTGCTCGCGGCGCATATCCGCAAGCATTGCCTGCCGGGACTTGCGGGGGATTCCCCCTCTCCCCGCTTGCGGGGAGAGGGCTGGGGTGAGGGGCCGGGTGATTAGCCCTAAATGCCTCAGCCCCTCACCCTAACCCTCTCCCCATGAATGGGGAGAGGGAATTTCATTCCGCCGCCTTCTTGAAGTCCGGGAAGGTGCAATGCGCCTCTTCCGCCACCCGCGGCGCGGCGCCGGGGAAGCTGACGACATTGGCCGTCTCGGTGAGCGGCAGGCCAAGCGTGTGCCAGACATCGACCAGCGCATCGACGAGATGGGCGATATGGCCGTCGGAATGGGCCGGCGAGGGCGTGATGCGCAACCGCTCCGTGCCGCGCGCGACGGTCGGATAATTGATCGGCTGGATATAGACGCCGTGGCGTGAGAGCAGCATGTCCGAGGCCGCCTTGCAGCGCTCGGCATCGCCGACGAAGACCGGCACGATATGCGAAGAATTGGCCATTACCGGCAGGCCGGCGGCGGAGAGCGCGTGCTTGGTCAGCGCCGCCTGGCGCTGATGGCGGGTGCGCAGATCGGCACCTTCCTCACTTTTCAACACTTGCACGGCCTTGCGCGCCGCGGCGGCGAGCGCCGGCGAAAGCGCGGTCGTGAAGATGAACGAGGCTGCGTAGGAGCGCACGGCATCGATGATCGCCGTGTCGGCCGCGACATAGCCGCCCAAAGTGCCAAAACCCTTGGCGAGCGTGCCTTCGATGACGTCGATGCGGCCCATCTCGCCATCGCGATCGGCGATGCCGCCGCCACGCGGGCCATAAAGGCCGACGGCGTGAACCTCGTCGAGATAAGTCATAGCGTTGTAGCGCGCGGCAAGGTCGGCGATCCGGCCGATCGGCGCGATGTCGCCATCCATCGAATAAAGGCTCTCGAAGGCGATGAGCTTCGGCCGTTCGCGGCCGGCCGCCTTGAGCAGGTCTTCGAGATGTTCGAGATCGTTGTGGCGGAAGATCTGGCACTCGGCGCCGGAGCGCTTGATGCCCTCGATCATCGAATTGTGATTATAGGCATCCGACAGGATCAGGCAGTCGGGCAGCAGAGAACCGATCGCGGAGATCGCCGCCAGATTAGAAATCCAGCCCGACGTGAAGACGAGGCAGCCCGGCTTGCCGTGGAGATCCGCAAGCTCGGCTTCGAGCGCGACGAGCGGATGATTGGTCCCGGCGATGTTCCGCGTGCCGCCGGAGCCGACGCCATGCCGGGCCGCAGCCGCGCGCATCGCCTCGATCACCTGCGCATCAAGGCCCATGCCGAGATAATCATTGGAGCACCAGATGATGACGTCTTCGACGCGACCGTCCTCGCGGTGCCAGCGGGCATAAGGGAAATGTTCGGCGTCACGCTCGAGATCGACAAAAACGCGGTAGCGTTTCTCGGCTTTGAGACGGCCCAAAGCGTCTTCAAAATATGCTCGATACCCCATCAGCGAACCCAGTCCTTGTACGGCGCCTATAGCCCTTATTGCGCCTTCTAGGCGGACCTCGGCTTTCCGCCGAAGGCTCGCCTGAACCGGCCCGTCGCTTCCCCGAGATTGGTTTTGGCCTAATTCTAAACACTGCGCAAGTGGGCGAAAAGTCTCAGCCGGAGCGCGGCGCTTGATGACTTTTGTTGATATAAATCAATGCACTCAAACGTTAAGAAACCAGCGGGGCAAAGCCCGACTCCTCATCGAGCCGGGCTCTTTGCCAATGCTATTGCAGGACGCCGACGCGGCCGCGCGCTCCGGCGCATGAGCAGCGCGAGCCGGGCGCCAGCGCCGAAGTCACGGCGCAGAGATGCGCCCGCGTCACACAATAAAGCGGTTGTGGCGGCGGTGGATATTCGTAACCGTACGAATACGGGTAATCATAGTACGGGTAATCCCAACCATAATCCCAATAGGGATAGCCCCACCCCCATCCGCCCCAGCCCCAGCCCGGGTACCAGTGATGCCAGCCCCAGCCACCATGGTGCCAGCCGCCGTTCCAATGGCCGGGCCCGCCCCAATGGCCAGGGCCGCCCCAATGGCTAATGCCGCCGCCAGAAACCATAGGATGGCCGCCGCCACCGACGAAGCCACCGCCCCCGCCGCCCCAACCTCCGTGGCCGCCACCTCCACCCCAGCCGCCACCGCCGCCGCCCCAACCTCCGTGGCCACCACCTCCACCCCAGCCGCCACCGCCGCCGCCGTGGCCGCCGTGGCCGAAAGCGAACGTGTCTTGCGCGCTCATCAGGCCGCATGCGAGGCCCAGGATCGCCAATCCTTTGACTATACGTCTCATGAAACTCTCCTTTGCCGCGTCCAGGCCCGCAGCCGGCCAAAAAGCATTGGTAAGCTGAGCACAGCTTACGTTATTGCAATTTTACGGCGGCGCTTGGCGTAGCCTCTTGCGCCAAGTCAAATCCGCGCGCTTCCTGCAGCGTTCATTAAGGCGGAGTTAATTCAACAATGCGTGTTCTCGTTACCGGCGCCGCGGGTTTCATCGGCTTTCACATGGCACGCCGGCTTCTCGAACGCGGTGACGAAGTCGTCGGCGTCGACGGATTCACGCCCTATTACGACGTCGCGTTGAAAGCGGCGCGGCAAACGCTGCTCGCGCAGCATGGCGGCTACACCGGCCATCGCCTGATGCTCGAAGATTTCGACGCTCTGCAGCGCGCCTATGGCGATGGCTTCGACATCGTCTATCATTTCGCCGCGCAGGCGGGCGTGCGCTACAGCCTCGAAAATCCGCGCGCCTATGTCGATGCCAATCTCATCGGCACCTATAATCTTCTCGAACTCATGCGCGCGAAGCCGCCGCGCCACGCGCTGATGGCCTCGACCTCATCGGTCTATGGCGCCAATGCCAAGATCCCGTTCTTCGAAACCGACCGCGCCGACCATCCGCTGACGCTCTATGCGGCGAGCAAAAAGGCCAATGAGGAGATGGCGCATTCCTATGCGCATCTCTTTGCCATCCCGACCACAATGTTGCGGTTCTTCACCGTCTATGGCCCTTGGGGCCGGCCGGACATGGCGCTGTTCAAATTCGTCGCCGCTATTCTCGCGGGCAAGCCGATCGAACTTTACAACCACGGCAAGATGCGGCGCGATTTCACCTATATCGACGATCTCGTCGAAGCCATGCTGCGGCTTCTGCACAACGCGCCGCCAGCGCCCGGCAGCACACATGGCAGCATCGCCGGAGACAGCCTTTCGCCAGTTGCGCCCTGGCGTGTCGTCAACATCGGCGCCGGCAGCCCGGTCGAACTCGAGGATTTCGTCGCTGCGGTCGAGCAAGCGCTGGGCAGGAAGGCCGAACGCAAGTTGCTGCCGATGCAAATGGGTGACGTACCGGCAACCTTCGCGAATACCGATCTCTTGGAAAAGCTCGCCGGCTACCGGCCGGCGACCTCCGTCGACCAGGGCGTGCCGCGCTTCGTCGCTTGGTATCGCGAACACTACGGCCTCTGACGACTTACCGCTTAAGGCACTACCTGGCCGTAAGCGCGCGTCGCGCCATTGCGGCACGAGCAGCCCGCGCCGACAGCGCTGGCGTTATAGAGCTGACAGGTCTTCACCGGGGTTCGGCAATATTGGCCGAGCTGGCCGGAGGCTTCTGGCCCCGGCGGGTAAGCACCGGGATTTTGATAGTCGCCGCCTTGCGTGTAGACGCCCGGGCCATAGCCGCTGTCATCGCCATTATCGTAGCTGTAATCGTAACCAGGATAGTCATAGCTGTAGTCCCAATCGTCAGGATAATCGTAGCCATAATCGTAAGGGTAGGCGTAGCCCCAGCCGTAGACCGGATAGCCCCCGCCACCGTGCCAATGGCCGCCGCCACCGTGCCACGCGCCGCCCGCATAGCCGCTGTGACCGCCGCCGACGTAGGCGCCGACATGCGGCCCAGCGGCAAAACCACCAGCGTGAAAACCGCCGCCGCCAAAGCCACCGCCGTGCCCGCCGCTAAAACCGCCGCCATGTCCGCCGCCGCCGTGTCCGCCGCCGAAGGCAAAGGCCGGCGCTGCGATCAGCAATCCCGCGGCGCAAACCAATGCGCACGAGAGACGAGAACCTTGCATCTTTCGAACTCCAGTCATTAAACTAGCGCACATTGGCTTGAATCAAACGCCACCGTCGCTGGCTGGTTTATGTTGGTTCGCGGACACCAAGCCGGTAGAGGGGCGGGAGGTTCCAACGGCCCTGGTAAGCCAGATGTGATTGCGTACGCCTTATGCGTTCGCACACAGCGGAGTGAAAGGCCGCGCCCGCGCGGGGGCAAAGCACCACCGCACGGCTCGCGCCCACGAATAGCGGCGAGGTGCACAATGGAAAGGATGTTCTGGCGGTTTGTCGCCGCCATCATCAAGACGGGTTCTCTTGAAATCGAAACGGCCTCAGGCACGCGTTTCCATGTTGGCGACGATAGCGGGCAAGGGCCGCGCTTGCGTTTTGCCGACAACGGCGCGCTCACCGCCGTTGTCGCCCACCCGACGCTGCATTTCGGCGAGCTCTTCATGGACGGGCGCGTCACGGTCGAGAACGGCACGATCTATGACGTGCTTGCTGTCATCTGCCGCAACATCAATAATCTCGAGCATATCTGGTGGCTGCAGGCATTGACGATCCTGCACGGCCGCCTACAACATATCTTCAAATACAACAGCTCAACGCGCGCGCGCCGCAACGTCGCGCATCATTACGATCTCGACCGCAGGCTCTACCAGCTCTTCCTCGACGCCGACCTGCAATATTCCTGCGCCTATTTCGAGAATGCCGAGGCGACACTCGACGAAGCGCAGCTTGCCAAGAAGCGCCATATCGCCGCCAAACTGCTGGTCGAGCCGGGCGAGCGCGTGCTCGATATCGGCTGCGGCTGGGGCGGCATGGCGCTTTACCTCGCCCGCGTCTGCGGCGCCAAAGTGACGGGGATCACCTTGTCGCGCGAGCAGCTCGCCTTCGCGCGCGACCGTGCCGCCGAAGCGCGCCAAACTGCGGTCGAATTCCGCCTCCAGGATTACCGTGAGATCGACGAGCGCTTCGACAAGATCGTTTCGGTCGGCATGTTCGAACATGTCGGGCCAGAATATTACGACGCCTATTTCCAGCAGGTCGCCAAATTGCTCAGTCCGGACGGCGTGGCGTTGATCCATACGATCGGGACCGGCTGCGTCCAATACGAGCCCGACGCCTGGATCACCAAATACATCTTCCCCGGCGGCTACATTCCTGCGCTCTCGACCGTCATGCCGTCGATCGAACGCGCCGGCCTCTATGTTACGGACATCGAGGTTCTGCGGCTGCATTATGCCGAGACGCTCAGATTGTGGCGTGAGCGATTCCTCGCCCATCGCGCCGAGGCTTTGGCGCTTTACGACGAGCGCTTCTGCCGCATGTGGGAATATTATCTCGCCGCTTCGGAATGCACCTTCCGCTACACTGGCGAGGTCGTGTTCCAGTTCCAGCTCGCCAAGAAGGTCGAGACCGTGCCGCAGACGCGCGACTACATCCCGCGCCGCGAAGCCGAGCTGCGGCGGCGCGACAGCACCTCGCCGGGCTTGCGGATCGCGGGATAAAGCGTCGGACCCGAAAAGTGCGAAGCAGCTTTCGGACAAATCCGATGCGATTAAGAAGATTAGAGAGCGCGTGGCGATTCAATAGAACGCCCACATCTCTGGTCCCCTGCCGGCGGCCAAAGCTGGCGCGAGGCTGAATTGACGGGGCGTGGCGGCATTGCCTTTAAGCAGGGCCACGCCCAGGATGCCGGGCGATTCTCTTTCGACGATTGCGCCCGAGGCCGCCATGACGACGCCGTACCGCCCGCTGCTGTTCATCGCGACGCCCTGTTTCGGCGGCCTCGTCTCGCAACATTACATGCAATCGGTAATCAGCCTCATTCAGTTCGCAGGCCAAACGGGCTTCGATGCGATGCTGGCGCTGCTCGGTCACGATTCGCTCATCACCCGCAGCCGTAACACGCTGCTGACGCAGTTTCTCAACTCGCCGGCCACGCATATCCTCTTCATCGATGCCGACATCTGCTTCGATCCGCAGCAGGTCTATGACATGCTCGCCTTCGACCAGGATTTCGTCGCCGGCATGTATCCCTTGAAGGTGATCGACTGGAGCGCCGCGGCGATGAAGCGGCTGACCACCGGCGAGACATTGCAGAGCGCGCCGCTGCTCTATGTCGGCACGCTCTGCACCGGCAACGAGATTGAGCGGCAGGGCCGTTTCGCGACCGGCATTTATTGCGGCGGCGGCTTCATGATGCTCAAGCGCCAGGCGCTTGAGAAGATGATCGCCGCCTATCCCGAGACGCGCTATGCCGGCGTCCATGCCTATAGCAATGCCAAGGGCGGCGAGAGCTATGCGCTGTTCGAATGCGCGATCGACCCCGACACCAAGACCTATGTCAGCGAGGATTTCGGCTTCTGCCAGAAATGGCGCGACATCGGCGGCAAGATCTGGCTCGACACCGAGGGCAAGCTGACCCATATCGGCGCCTATAATTTCGTCGGCCAGCCGCAGATGCGGTTCCAGGCGGCGAGCTAACGCATCGGGACAGGCGTAACGGCTTTCGGGCAATTCCGATACGCCCGCCGCTCTAGAGTGCGATATTCTTCGGCATCAGCTTCGGCGCTTCAACAAGCGAAAAATCCCACATCGCCTGGGCGAGGGAGCTCGGCGCGCGGTCGGCGCGGCGGACGATGAACCAGTGCCGCAGAAGCGGCAGCCCGACGATGTCGAGAACGACGAGCCGGCCGCTGGCGATCTCCGCCTCGATCGTATGCGCTGAGAGAAGCGCCAGTCCGAGCCCGGCCATCACCGCCTGTTTGATCGTCTCATTCGAGCCGATTTCGATATTGACCGTCGGATGGCGGACCGGCACGTCGGAAAAGAAATAGTCGAAGACCGCGCGGGTGCCGGAGCCTTCCTCGCGGATGATGAAATTCTCCTGCGCCAGCTCGGTTTTGTCGATATTGCGCCGCCGCACGAGCGGATGATCGGGCGGGGCGACGACGACCTGCGGATGCTCGCCGATGGTCACGCTCTCGACCGGGAAATCAGCCGGCGGCCGGCCCATCAGGCAGACGTCGATCTTATGGTCGCGCAACTGGCTGACCATCTCGGTCCGATTGCCGACGGAGACGGCCACTTCGATGCGCGGATTTCGCCGGGCGAAGGCGGCGACGAGCCGCGGCGCAATATATTTCGCGGTCGAGACGATGCCGACACTGATACGGCCACTGTGGAGGCCCCGCATGGCACCGAGCGTCACATCGAGATCGGTCAGGACACGCTCGAGGCGATGGGCGGCGGTGACCACCTCTTCTCCGGCGACAGTCAGCCGCAGGCGGCCGTTGGCGCGGTCGAACAGGGCGACGCCGGCGTCCTCCTCCAACAATTGAATGCGTGACGTAAGCGCCGCCGGGGTTACGTTAAGCCTGTCGGCGGCCTTGACGATTGTCCCGGCCTCGGCGACCGCGC
The DNA here is from genome assembly GCA_031291555.1 of Methylovirgula sp. GTDB lineage: Bacteria > Pseudomonadota > Alphaproteobacteria > Rhizobiales > Beijerinckiaceae > Methylovirgula. The sequence continues at coordinate 13,280 of JARLIV010000077.1, forward strand.
GGACACTCTCGAGCTGCTTAATGGTGACGCGCTTCATCCTCTATTATTAGATTTTTTTTGGTGCTATCTCAATACAGTTCAGTTTTCTTTTGCCCCTTGCGGGCTGACTTCAGGCCATAAGGCTCCAGATAAGACGAGCCAATAGGGTGGACATGCTCAAAGTCGCGCACAGCAACCATTTGGAAGACGTCTTGCAGGATCTCACCGCGCGCGACGCCAAGTTCGCGCCCGTGGCTAAGCTCGTCCATGAGATCGCCACCGCGGCGATCGAGATGGCCGATGTGATCGCGCTCGGCGCTTTGAACGGCGACATCGCCGCAGCCGTGAGCGACGTCAACGGCGGCGGCGACGTGCAGAAGAAGCTCGATGTCATCGGCAACGAGCTTTTCATCAAAGCCTCGCGACGCGCGCCGGTCGCGGTCGTGCTGTCGGAAGAGCTGGAAGAGCCGCTGGTGCTCGATCCGGAGGCGCCGCTCGCGGTCGCCATGGACCCGCTCGACGGCTCCTCCAACATCAACGCCAATGTCTCGATCGGCACGATCTTCTCGATCCTGCCGCTGCTGCCCGAGCGCGACGATCCGAAGGCGCATTTCCTGCAGCCCGGCCGCAATCAACTGGCCGCCGGCTTCGTGATCTACGGCCCGCAGACCGCGATGGTCCTCGCCGCCGGCGGCGGAACGCAGATTTTCATCCTCGACCGCCGGAGCGGCGCCTTCGTGCGCACGCAGGAGCGCGCGGACATTCCGCCCATGTCGAAGGAATATGCGATCAACGCCTCGAACTACCGGCATTGGTCGCCGTCGGTGCGCGCCTTCGTCGACGATTGCGTCAAGGGCACCGAGGGCCCGATCGGCCAGGACCAGAATATGCGCTGGGTCGCCTCGCTCGTGGCCGAAGCCTATCGCATCCTCGCCCGCGGCGGCATATTCCTCTACCCCGGTGATCTGCGCCAAGGCTACAGCGCCGGCCGGCTGCGCCTCGTCTACGAGGCCAATCCGATCAGCCTCATCGTCGAGAACGCCGGCGGCTCAGCGACGGATTGCGCGCGCCGCATTCTCGATATCGTGCCGACCGACGTGCATGCGCGCACGCCCTTCGTCTTCGGCTCGGCGGATGTCGTCCATCTCGTCACCCGCTATCACACCGATCCGCAATTCTCTGCGGAACATTCGCCGCTCTTCGGCCGCCGCGGCCTGATGCGGTTCTGAGCGAGGACGCGATGTCGGCCAAGCATCCCATCATCTCGGTCACGGGTTCCTCGGGCGCCGGCACGACTTCGGTGCGGCGAACCTTCGAGCACATCTTCCGGCGCGAGGAGATCGCGGCGGCCTTCGTCGAGGGCGACGCCTTCCACCGCTACGACCGCGAAGAAATGCGCCGCGTGATGGCCGAGGAAGAAAAGCGCGGCAACATGCATTTCAGCCATTTCGGCCTTGCCGCCAATCTGCTCGAAGAGCTTGAAACCGTCTTTCGCGCCTATGCCGAGACCGGCCGCGCCAAGACGCGCCATTACATTCATGACGACAGCGAAGCCGAGCGTTACGGCGGTAAGGCGGGTAAATTCACGGATTGGGCGCCGCTGCCGGAGAAATCCGAAGTGCTCTTCTACGAAGGTCTGCACGGCGCGATCGTCACCGACAAGGTGAATGTCGCGCGCTATGCTGACCTCAAGATCGGCGTCGTGCCGGTGATCAACCTCGAATGGGTCCAGAAAATCCATCGCGACAAGGCGGCGCGCGGCTATTCGCAGGAAGCCGTCACCGATACGATCCTGCGGCGGATGCCCGATTACGTGAACTATATCTGCCCGCAGTTCACCGAGACCGACATCAATTTCCAGCGCGTGCCGACCGTCGATACGTCGAATCCTTTCGCCGCGCGCTGGATTCCGACCTCGGACGAATCCATGGTCATCATCCGCTTCAAGAATCCGCGCGGCATCGACTTTTCCTATCTGCTCTCGATGCTCCACGAGAGCTTCATGTCGCGGGCGAATTCCATCGTCATCGGCGGCGGCAAGCTCGATCTTGCCATGCAGCTCATCCTGACGCCGATCATTCTGCAACTTGTCGAACGCGCCCGGCGCGCGCTGTAAAGGAGAATTCGATGAACGTGCTCGCCAAGGCTGAAGCGCCCGTCACGCACGGTGAGCTCGCCAATGCGATCCGCTTTCTGGCTATCGACGCTGTGGAGAAGGCCAATTCCGGCCATCCCGGCATGCCGATGGGCATGGCCGATGTGGCGACGGTTCTCTTTACGCAATTTTTGAAATTCGACCCGGCCGATCCGGCTTGGCCGGACCGCGATCGCTTCGTGCTCTCGGCCGGGCATGGCTCGATGCTGCTCTATGCGCTGCTCTATCTCACCGGCTATCCGGAGATGACGATCGAGGAGATCAAGCGCTTCCGCCAGCTCGGCTCCAAGACGCCGGGCCATCCCGAATATGGCCACACCCCAGGCGTCGAGACGACGACCGGGCCGCTCGGCCAGGGCCTCGCCACGGCTGTCGGCATGGCGATCGCCGAGAAGCTTCTCGCCGCGCGCTATGGCGATCTCGTCGATCACCGCACTTACGTCGTCGCCGGCGACGGCTGCCTGATGGAAGGCGTGAGCCAGGAGGCGATCACGCTCGCCGGGCACTTGAAGCTCGGAAAGCTCATCGTGCTTTGGGACAATAACAGCATCACCATCGACGGCGCGGTGAACCTCGCCGATTCGACCGACCAGGTGGCGCGCTTCAAGGCCGCCGGCTGGGATGCCTGGCACATCGACGGCCACAATCCGCACGAGATCGCGGCGGCGCTCAGCAAGGCGCAGAACTCCGAAAGGCCGGTGCTGATTGCCTGCAAGACCCAGATCGGCTTCGGCGCGCCGAACAAGGCCGGGACGCATGGCGTGCACGGCGCGGCGCTGGGCGCCGCCGAGGTCGCGGCGACGCGCGAGAAGCTCGGCTGGACGGCGCCGGCCTTCGAGATTCCCGAACCCATTCTCGCCGCCTGGCGCGCCGCCGGCGCGCGCGGCAAGGCCGCGCGGGAAGTCTGGCTTGCCCGTCACGTGGGCGAGGCGGCTGCGCGCTTCGACCGCGACATCGCCGAGGCGCCGAGCCCGCAGCTCACCGCGACGATCGCCGAATTCAAGCGCGTTGCGAGCATGGCCAATACTCCGCAGGCGACGCGCGTCTCCTCGCAGAAGACGCTCGACGCGCTGGTGAAAATCCAAGCCAATCTCCTCGGCGGCTCGGCCGACCTCACCGGCTCGAATAATACCAAGGCCGCCGACATGCAGGCCGTGACGCCTTTGGATTTCTCCGGCCGCTACATCCATTACGGCATCCGCGAATTCGGCATGGCGGCGGCGCTGAACGGCATCGCCCTGCACGGCGGCTTTATCCCCTACGGCGGCACCTTCCTCGTCTTTGCCGATTACGCGCGCCCGGCGATCCGCCTTTCGGCGCTGATGCACCAGCGCGTCATCTATGTGCTGACGCATGATTCCATCGGCCTCGGTGAAGACGGCCCGACGCATCAGCCGGTCGAGACGCTCGCCTCGCTGCGGGCGATCCCGCATCTTCACGTCTTCCGCCCTGCCGATGCGGTGGAGACGGCGGAAGCTTGGGAACTAGCGCTGCGGCTCAAGCATGCGCCGTCCGTGCTGGCGCTGTCGCGGCAGAACCTGCCGGTCGTGCGCACGGCGCATGCGGCCGAGAACCTCTCAGCACTCGGCGCTTATGTGCTGCGCGAGGCGCCGGGCGAACGCGATGTCACGCTGCTCGCCACAGGCTCGGAAGTCTCGCTTGCCGTCGCGGCGGCGGACGAGCTTGCCAAGCAGAATATCAAGGCGGCCGTGGTCTCGATCCCCTGTTTCGAGCTCTTCGCCGAGCAGGAGCCGGGCTATCGCGCGGCCGTGCTCGGTCAGGCGCCGCGCATCGGCATCGAGGCCGCCTTGCGCCAGGGCTGGGACGCGGTGCTGGAGCCTGAGGATTTCTTTATCGGCATGACGGATTTCGGCGCCAGCGCGCCGGCCGCTGATCTCTACAAATTCTTCGGCATCACGGTGGATGCGATCGTGCAGGCGGCGCGAGCCGCCGCCGGGCACGGAACCGTAAGCTGAGAGATTCGCTTTCGCGTGGGGGCGCCGACAGGATTTAAGGAGTCGTACAATGAACGTGCTCGATAAGAAGTCGCCCCCCGGCGGGAAGCGCAGCCGTTACGCCGCCGGCGTGATGGAATATCGCGAGATGGGCTATTGGCAGCCCGATTACGAGCCGAAGGACACCGACATCCTCGCCGTCTTCCGCGTCACGCCGCAAGATGGCGTCGACCCGATCGAAGCCGCCGCCGCCGTCGCCGGCGAATCCTCGACCGCGACCTGGACCGTCGTCTGGACCGACCGGCTGACCGCGTGCGAAAAATATCGCGCCAAATGCTATCGCGTCGATCCCGTGCCGAACGCGCCCGGCTCCTATTTCGCTTTCATCGCCTATGATCTTGATCTCTTCGAGCCGGGCTCGATCGCCAATCTCTCGGCCTCGATCATCGGCAATGTCTTCGGTTTCAAGCCGCTGAAGGCCCTGCGGCTCGAAGACATGCGCTTCCCGGTCGCCTATGTGAAAACCTTCCAGGGGCCGGCGACCGGCATCGTCGTCGAGCGCGAGCGGCTCGACAAATTCGGCCGCCCGCTCCTCGGCGCGACGGTGAAGCCGAAACTCGGCCTCTCCGGCCGCAATTACGGCCGCGTGGTCTATGAGGCGCTGAAGGGCGGTCTCGACTTCACCAAGGACGACGAGAACATCAATTCGCAGCCCTTCATGCACTGGCGCGATCGCTTCCTCTACTGCATGGAGGCCGTCGCCAAGGCCGAGGCCGCGACTGGCGAGACGAAGGGCACCTATCTCAACGTCACCGCCGCGACGATGGAGGATATGTACGAGCGCGCCGACTTCGCCAAACAGCTCGGCTCGGTCATCGTCATGATCGATCTCGTCGTCGGCTATACGGCGATCCAGTCCATGGCCAAATGGGCGCGCAGAAACGATGTGATCCTGCATCTGCATCGCGCCGGGCACTCGACCTATACGCGGCAGAAGGCGCATGGTGTCTCTTTCCGCGTCATAGCCAAATGGATGCGCCTCGCCGGCGTCGACCACATCCATGCCGGCACCGTCGTCGGCAAGCTCGAAGGCGACCCGAACAATGTGCGCGGCTATTACGACATCTGCCGCGAGGACTTTAACCCGGTCGCGCTCGAACACGGGATCTTCTTCGACCAGCATTGGGCCTCGCTCAACAAGCTGATGCCTGTCGCCTCGGGCGGCATCCATGCCGGCCAGATGCATCAATTGATCGACCTGCTCGGCGAGGATTGCGTGCTGCAATTCGGCGGCGGCACGATCGGCCATCCGATGGGGATCGCGGCGGGCGCCACCGCCAACCGCGTCGCGCTGGAGGCGATGATCTTCGCCCGCAATGCCGGCCGCGATCTGCGTGCCGAGGGCCAGCAAATCCTCGAAGACGCGGCGAAGCACTGCCTGCCGTTGCGCCAGGCGCTCGAGACATGGAAGGACGTAACCTTCAATTATACCTCGACCGACACCCCCGATTTCGTGCCGACCGCGACGCCCGGCTTTTGAGGAGAGATGCGATGCGTGTGACCCAAGGCTGCTTCTCTTTCCTGCCGGATTTGACCGACGCGGACATCCGCACCCAGGTGCAATATTGCATCGACAAGGGCTGGGCGGTGAATATCGAATTCACCGACGATCCGCACCCGCGCAACACCTATTGGGAGATGTGGAGCCTGCCGGCGTTCGACGTCAAGGACGCGGCGCCGATCATGCTGGAGCTCGACGCCTGCCGCAAAGTTCATGGCGGCCGCAAATATATCCGCCTGTCCGGCTTCGACAGCACGCATGGCTGGGAGAGCGTGCGCATCTCCTTCCTCGTCGGCCGACCACAGGAGGAACCCGGCTTCATCCTGACCCGCAACGAAGGCGGCGGCCAGGCGATTCAATACACGTTGCAGGCGCGGCCGCTGCCCGGCGCGAGCGCGTGACGAAGCCGGCAGGCTCTGGATATTCCTTCTCCCCGCTTGCGGGGAGAGGGTTAGGGTGAGGGGCCGGGGCGTGTCGCTCAACATTGTAGTCAATGCCCTCGCCCCTCACCCCAGCCCTCTCCCCATTTCGCTTACGCTCTTGGGGAGAGGGAGCACGAGTTAGGCAAGCGAATGGCGGAGCCTCTGACACCCGTACCCGCGCCTGGCGAAACCGCGATCGACCTGCATAAGGAGCTGGCCGAGACGCAAGTCGCCGAAGTGCTCGACGAGCTTGATCGCGAGCTCGTCGGCCTCGCGCCGGTCAAGACGCGTATTCGCGAGATCGCCGCCCTGCTCGTCGTCGACCGTGTGCGCAGGCGCATGGGTCTCACGGCCGAGACGCCGACGCTGCATATGAGCTTCACCGGCAACCCCGGCACGGGCAAAACCACGGTGGCGCTGCGGATGGCGGAGATTCTCTACAAGCTCGGCTATATCCGCCGCGGCCACCTCGTCTCCGTCACGCGCGACGATCTGGTCGGGCAATATATCGGTCATACGGCACCGAAGACGAAAGAAGTGCTGAAGAAGGCCATGGGCGGCGTGCTGTTCATCGACGAGGCCTATTATCTCTACCGGCCTGAGAACGAGCGCGACTATGGCCAGGAAGCCATCGAAATCCTGCTTCAAGTGATGGAGAACCAGCGCGACGATCTTGTCGTGATCTTCGCCGGCTATGCCGACCGGATGGACAAATTCTTCCGCGCCAATCCGGGCTTTCGCTCACGCATCGCCCATCACATCGACTTCCCCGACTACACTGACGCGGAATTGATGGCCATCGGCGAGATGATGCTGAAATCGCTGAGCTATCATTTCGACGCGGGCGGTGCGGCGGCCTTTCGCGATTATATCGCCGCGCGACGCAAGCAGCCGCATTTCGCCAATGCCCGCTCGATCCGCAATGCGCTCGACCGGATGCGCATGCGCCAGGCGAACCGGCATTTCGCCCATCCCGGCCTCGTCACGCTCGACGATCTGACGACCATCACGGCGGAGGATGTGCGCGCCAGCCGGGTGTTCAATCAGGACGCGACGAAGCCGGATTGACGGCGCTTTCGCGCCGCAGGCACCAGAGGACGGAGTCGTCCCAGGTCGAAGACGTCGTCCAGGTCTTCAGCGCGCCGCTTCTGTCCTTGCAATCCTCCTCGAGAAGATAATCCGACCGGATGGGTGGCCGCGCGGCGAGATGTGCGAAATTCAGTGCCGCGAGCCATTTGCTTGGCGAGCGATCCGGCAGCTTGCTCACGAAATCGCGCAGAATCTGCCGGTCCGAAAAACTGTTCACGGCATCGGCGTGGCTGTAATATTGGATGACGCCGAGTTCGCCGATCATGTGATATTCGCTCGTCGGCATATGGGCGTTGAGCCATTCGCCGATGGCGCGATATTGCGCCACCGTTCCGAGATTGGTGTGGATCGGCATCTGCTTGCGGGCCAAAGCCGCTTCAGCGCTGATCGCCGCCCCGGCCAGAGCCAAGATCGCGGCGAGCGCGAGAGCGGTAAGGCGGCCGGCGCGGCCCTCGCGCGCGAGCACCACCAGGCCGCCCGCGCCGATCAGCGCCAGGGCGCTGATGAAAATGCCGTAATACCAATGATAGGGCGGCAGATTGAGCAGGCTGTAGGCGGCGTAATGCACCAGCGCCAAGCCGCCGACGAGCACGAGAAAGGCGCGCCAATCTCTATTGGCCTTGGCAAGCGGCAGAGCGAAGGGAACGAAAACCGCCGGCGCGAGCGAGAGGAGAATGGCGAGCGGATATTTGAAATAATAGAGCA
>JARLIV010000078.1 GCA_031291555.1 Methylovirgula sp.
AGGCCGATCCAGCAACTGGCATGCGGTGAATAGGCGACCGAGGTCATATAGCCCTCGTCGTTTTCCACGGTCGCCGCCGCTTCAAGGGCCAGGAAATGCGCGCCCGCGCGCAGCCGCTGCCCGGGGTCGACGGGCTTGAAACCGACGAGGCCCGGCCGCTCCGGATCGATGAGCGCCGGCCGCTCCGCGAGCACGCGGCCGATGAAATCCTTTTTCTTCGAGAGCATCTTACCGAGGCCGAGGTCCGCGGCGGTCGTCTGGCCGTTGAGCTCGGGCACCGAGACGTGGCCCTTTTCGATGCGCAGCACGCCGAGCGCCTCGCTGCCATAGGGCACGATGCCGAGCGGCGTCGCCACACGCATCAAGGCGCGCATGAGGCTGTCGCCGTAGTCGGCCGGCACCGCGATCTCGTAGGCGAGCTCGCCGGAGAAGGAGATGCGATAGAGCCGCACCGGCACATCGCCCCAAGATATTTCGGCGCAGGCGAGGAAGGGAAAAGCTTCGTTCGTAAGATCGATCCGCGTGCCGAGGAGATTTTGTAGCACCTCACGCGATTTCGGCCCGGCGACCGCATATTGCGTCCATTGCTCGGTGACCGAGACCATCGCCACATCGAGCTCCGGCCACAGCGCCTGATGGTAGAATTCCAGATGCTGCATCACCTTGCCGGCATTGCCGGTGGTCGTCGACATAACGTAATGGTTGGGGCCGAGCCGCGCTGTCGTGCCGTCGTCGAGCACGAAGCCATCCTCGCGCAGCATCAGCCCGTAGCGCGCCTTGCCGACCGGCAGGGTCGAGAACATGTTGACATAGACGCGGTCGAGAAAGACGCCCGCGTCGCGGCCCTGAATGTCGATCTTGCCGAGGCTCGAGACATCGCAGATGCCGCCGGTGGCGCGCACGGTCTTGACTTCGCGCGTCACGCTTTCGAACCAGTCGGTCTCGCCCGGCTGGGTGAACCAGCGCGGCCGCAACCATTGCCCCGCTTCGATCATGGTCGCGCCGTTTTCGATCGCCCAGCTATGTCCCGCGCAATAGCGGGTCGCCTTGAAATGCCGTCCGACATGCGGCCCGGCGAAGGCGCCGATGGCGACTGGCACATGCGGCGGGCGGAACCGCGTCGTACCGGCCTCGCTCATCGGTCGGCCGGTCAGATGCGCCATCAGGGCCTGGCCGTTGACACTCGCCGTCTTCCCTTGGTCCGTCGCCATGCCGAGCGTCGTGTAGCGCTTCAGGTGCTCGACGGCGCGGAAGCCTTCGCTTTTGGCGATCGAGACGTCCTTCGCCGTGACATCGTTCTGCAGATCGACGAAAGCTTTGCCGCGGACGCCCGCGATATGCCAGAGCGACGAGACCTGGGATGGTTCGTCGTCGGCTTGCGGGATCGCCGCGGGCGTCGCAGCGAAGCCGAGATGCGCGGCGGCCGCTTGCCCTGCTTGCAGGCCGGTGCGCAAGCACGAGGCGAGGCCGAAATCGCCAGCCGCGGCGCCGACGACTTGCATGCCGGGCGGCAGATCGCCGGGCAGGAAGGCGCTGTGCGCTTCCGACCAGACAGGCTTGCCGCCCAGATGTGTCGTCAGCCCCACCTGCGGATTGTAGCCGCCGGAAACGGCGAGCACGTCGGCCAAGAACGCCAGCGTCGCGCCGTCTTTCTGGACGCTGATCCGTTTCACGCCCCAATGGCCATGCGCATCAGTCACGACAGCGTCGGTGAGGATGCGCACGCCGGCGCGGGCGAGCGGGCGCGTCAATGCCTCGGCGACATTCTTGCGCGCATCGACGATGATCTCGATGTCGAGGCCGGCCTTCTGCACCTCCTGCGCGGTGTGCCAGCCATCGTCCGAGGTGATGAAGAAAGCGATCTTGCGTCCGGGCGCCGTCGCGAAGCGGTTGACATAGGTGCGCAGAGCCGAGGCGAGCATGACGCCCGGCTTGTCGTTGCCGCCAAAGACGAGCGGCCGCTCGATCGCGCCCATCGCATTGATCGTGTGCCGGGCGACGATCTGCCAGAGCCGTTGGCGCGGCTGATAGAGCGGGGGCAGTGGCAGATGATCGCCGACGCGCTCCAGTGCGCCGTAGGTACCGCCGTCATAGACGCCGAACACGGAGGTGCGGTTGAAGATCCGCACCTCGGGCAGGGATCTGAGTTCCGCTTCGACGCGCGCGACCCAGCCGGCGGCGGGCGTCGCATCGATTTCGCGCTGTTCCGACAGCAGGCGGCCACCGAGGCGGAAATCCTCTTCGCAGAGGATCACGCGGGCGCCGGCGCGTCCCGCGGCGAGCGCTGCGGCGAGGCCTGCGGGGCCGGAGCCGACGACGAGAACATCGCAATAGGCGGTCGCGTGTTCGTAATGATCGGGGTCTGGCGCCGCGCTCGCGGAGCCGAGGCCGGCCGCGCGGCGGATCGCCGGCTCATAGACCTTCTCCCAGAAGGAGGCCGGCCACATGAACGTCTTATAGTAGAAGCCGCCGACGAAGAGCGGCGCGGCAAGCTGGTTGAGCGCGAGGATGTCGAAATGCGGCGACGGCCAGCAATTCTGGCTCGACGCAACGAGATGATCATAGAGTTCGACCGTCGTCGCTTTGGTGTTGGGCTCGCGCCGCGGGCCGTCGCGCAAGGTCACGAGCGCATTGGGCTCTTCGGCGCTGGCGGAAAAGATGCCGCGCGGGCGATGATATTTGAACGAGCGGCCAAGAAGCTTGACGCCATTCGCCATCAGGGCCGAGGCGAGCGTGTCGTCCGGGTGGCCGATGTAATGCTTGCCGTCGAAGCTGAACGAGATTTCGCGGCGGCGGTCGATCAAGCCGCCGCTCGGCAGACGGAAGGGCTGGCTCATCGTGCACCCTCCCGCGCGAGGGCCGCGCTTTCGATCTCGTGCGTGCGCGTGTCGCGCAAAACCTTGAGCCAGGAGCGGCAGCCGAGCGCGTGATACCAATATTCCTCACTCGGTCCCGCGGGGTTGTCGCGCAGATAGGCGTAAGTGAAGAAGTTTTGCGCGGCGTCGGGCGCCGAGGGATCGGGGCGCGGCCCGCTCGTCTCGCCAATCGTGACGAATTCAGACACGTCGCGTGAACCACAGAAGGGGCAGGGTATTCTCATGGCGTCTCAGTGCAGATTGGGCTGCGGGCCTTGGCCCTTTTCATCGAGGACGGCGCCGCGCGCGAAACGGTCGAGCCGGAACGCGGCGGCGGCGGAATGGAGTTCATCGCGGGCAATCAGATGCGCGAAGCACCAGCCTGCCGCGGGCACGGCCTTGAAGCCGCCATAGCACCAGCCGGCATTGAGATAGAGGCCGTCGACGGGCGTCTTGTCGATGATCGGCGAGCCATCCATGGTCATGTCCATGATGCCGCCCCAGTTGCGCAGGATGCGCAGCCGGCCGATGAGCGGCATCAGCGCGACGCCGCCCTCGCACACATCCTTCACGGTCGGCAGATTGCCGCGCTGGGCGTAGGACTTGTAGCCGTCGAGATCGCCGCCGAAGACAAGCCCGCCCTTGTCGGACTGGCTGATGTAGAAATGCCCCGCGCCGAAGGTGATGACGTTCGGGATCAGCGGCTTTATGCCCTCCGAGACGAAGGCCTGGATGACATGGCTTTCGATCGGCAGCCTGAGCCCGGCCATCGCGCCGACGCGCGAAGAATTGCCCGCCACCGAGATGGCGACCTTTTTGGCGCGGATTTGTCCGCGCGTGGTTTCGACGCCGGTGACGTGGCCGTTCTCGATGATGAAGCCGGTCACTTCACAATTCTGTACGATGTCGACGCCGCGGTCGCTGGCGCCGCGCGCATAGCCCCAGGCGACGGCGTCATGCCGCGCGGTGCCGGCGCGTCGTTGCAGCAGGCCGCCCTGAATCGGAAAGCGCGCATCATCGAAATTGAGGAACGGCAGCATGGCGCGGACCTGCTCGCGATCGAGCAAGTCCGCATCAACGCCGTTCAATCGCATTGCATTGCCGCGCCGGGCATAGGCGTCGCGCTGGCCGTCGGAATGATAGAGGTTCAGGATACCACGCTGGCTGACCATAGCATTGTAGTTCAAATCCTGCTCCAGCCTTTCCCAGAGCTTCATCGACCATTCGTAGAAGGCGATATTGCCGGGCAGCAGGTAGTTTGAGCGGATGATCGTCGTGTTGCGGCCGATATTGCCGTTGCCGAGCCAGCCTTTTTCGAGCACGGCGACATTGGTGATGCCATGCTCCTTGGCGAGGTAATAGGCGGTCGCAAGACCATGACCGCCGCCGCCGACGATCACGACATCATAAGCGGATTTGGGTTCCGCATCGCGCCAGGTGGGCGTCCAGCCGCGATGGCCGGTCATGGCGTTGCGGAGCAGCGAGAAGAAGGAATAGTGCATTGCGTCCAGCGCTTGGTGGCCTTGACTTTCGGTGAGCATGGAGGGAGACAGCTTTTATGGCTTGTCCATTAGCGTCATTATCATGACTCAGAGCGACCAAGGCCGCGAACGCGCGCAGAGTGCCAAGCGGTTCGGCTTTCTGCTGATCGACGATTTCGCGCTGATGTCGTTCGCCTCAGCTATCGAGCCGCTGCGCGCCGCCAATGTGCTCTCCGGCCGCACGCTCTACGACTGGGTCACGATCGGCGTCAGCTCGCAGAGGGCCGCCGTCTCACTTGGCTTCTCGGTGCAGACGCAGCATGTCGTCGGCGCCGATCTCGATCTCGACACGCTTTTTGTCTGCGCCGCCGGCAATCCGGCCGAATTCGCCGACGAGGCGACTCTGCAATGGCTGCGCCGCCTCGCGCGGCGCGGCGTGCGCATCGGCGGCGTCTCGGGCGGCCCGTTCATTCTCGCGCGCGCCGGCCTTCTCGATGGTTATCGCTGCACGATCCATTGGGGACATGTGCCGGCCTTCAAGGAGCGTTTTCCGCAGCTCGCGCTCCGCCGTTCGCTTTACGTGATCGACCGCGACCGGCTGACCTGCGCCGGTGGCATCGCCGCGCTGGACATGATGCATGCCTTGATCGCCGCGGAACAGGGCCGCGTCTTGGCCGACCTGGTCAGTGAATGGTTTCTGCAAACCGAAATTCGCCTCGGCACCGGCGCGCAGCGCCGTTCGCTGCAAGAGCGCTACGAGACTGCGAATGCGCATCTGCTGACGGCGCTGGAGCTGATCGAGAGCCATATCGAACATCCGCTGAGCCGGCAGGCGCTGGCGACGGCAGCGGGCATTTCCGTGCGCCAGATCGAACGGCTCTTCGCAAGCCATTTGCACACGACGCTCGACAAACATTATTGCGATGTCCGGCTCGAGCGGGCGCGCACCCTGCTGCGGCAGACGGCCATGCCGGTAGCGGAAGTCGGACTTGCGAGCGGTTTCCAGAGTGCCAGCCACTTCTCGCGGCAGTTCAAGCAGCGCTTCGGGCACGCGCCGGCACAGGAGCGCCGGACCAAGCCGCAGCGGCGGGTTAAGGCCGGTCGCGCTGGTAGATGATGATCGAGAGATAGGTCATCGGCAGCTCGATCAGTGCCTCCGGCCCGTGCATGGCGCTCGAATCGAACAAGAGGGAATCACCCGGCTCCAGCCGATAGACCTTGTCGCCATGCCGGTAATCGACGATGCCCGAGAGCATGTAGATGAATTCCCGTCCGGCATGTTGGAAGGCTGTGTAGGGCGCAGCCTCTTTCTCCAGCGTGATCAGATAAGGCTCGACGGCGATGTCGCCGCCCAGCGCGTGGCCGAGTAGCTGGTAGATATGTCCGACCTTCGAGCCGCGCCGTTCGATGACGACGCCCTGGTTGGCCTTTACATAGGAGCAGTCGCGCTGATCCTCGAAGGCGGCGAAGAGGGCGGTCATCGGCGCGCTGAGCGCCGCAGCGATCGATTGCAGCGAGGCGAGCGACGCCGAGATTTGTCCGGTCTCGATCTTCGACATCATGCCGGTCGAGATTTGCGCGGCGCTTGCGAGGTCCGCGACCGAAAGATTGAGCCGGCGCCGTAGCTGCCGGATCTGGCTGCCGATCGCGCGTTCGAGGCTCCGAGCGTCGCCGGGCGGCGCGTTGGAAACGGTCAATAATTTTTGCGGCGTGGAGGAGACTGTGTCGTCTGCGGCCGTCGCTTTTGCTTTGCGATCCATATGTTCCGACCGGCGGAGGTGAAGTTGGAAGCTTAACTTACGTTCATTACCAGGAGCAAGAAGACCATAGCCTCCTTGCCCCCGGGAATTTCTAGCCCTTCCCGCCGGTCAGAACAATATGCCCCGGTGAAGCTTTCTTGAAATCAACGGATTATGTCTGGCCGGGCAATCAGCAATCCAGCGTCGTTTCGACTTCCCATTTGGTCAGATGACGCGCGTATTCGTGCCAGGCCTCTGTCTTCAGCTTCACATAGGCGGTGACGAACTCGGTGCCAAAGGCCTTCTCGTAAAGCGGCGAGGCTTCCAAGGCCCGCAGCGCATCGAGCAGGTTGAGCGGCAGCCGTTTTGCGCCTTCGACCAGATGGCCGTGCGTATACATGTTGATGTCGAGGCGCTTGCCCGGGTCGCGCGCATGCTTGATGCCGTCGAGGCCCGCGGCGAGCACCGCCGCCTGCAGAAGATAGGGGTTGGCCGCGCCGTCGGCGAGACGCAGCTCGAAGCGCCCTTCCTCCGGAATGCGCACCATATGGGTGCGGTTGTTGCCGGTGTAGGAGATCGTGTTGGGCGACCAGGTCGCGCCGGAGAGCGTGACGGTGCCGTTGATGCGCTTGTAGCTGTTGACCGTCGGGTTCGTCAGCGCGGTCAACGCCTCGGCATTGGCGAGGATGCCGGCGAGGAACTGATAGCCGAGCTTCGAAACGCCGAGTTCGCCCTTGTCATCGGCGAAGACGTTCTGGCCATTCTTCCAGAGCGAGACATGCGAGTGGCAGCCGTTGCCGGTAAGGTTGGGGAAGGGCTTGGGCATGAATGTCGCCCGCAGCCCGTGCTTCTCGGCAATCGACTTCACCATATATTTGAAGAAGGAATGCCGGTCGGCGGTGACGAGCGCCGTGTCATATTCCCAGTTCATCTCGAACTGGCCGTTGGCGTCTTCGTGATCGTTTTGATAGGGCTTCCAGCCCAGCTCCAACATGCTGTCGCAGATTTCCGAGATCACGTCGTAGCGGCGCATCAGCGCGCTCTGATCGTAACAGGGCTTCGCCTGCAGATCGCCTGGATCGGAAATGCCATCGCCGGTGGGCGAGATCAGGAAGAACTCGCATTCGACGCCGGATTTCATCTCGAGGCCTTGTTCCGCGGCCTCGGCGATCATCCGGCGCAGCACGTTGCGCGGCGCGTGTTCGACCTCCTTGCCGTCCATCCAAGGATTACCGGCAAACCAGCCGACTTCCTTCTTCCACGGCAGTTGCACGAGGCTGTCGGGATCAGGAATGACGAACATGTCGGCATCCGCGGGCGTCATGTCGAGCCACGTCGCAAAGCCCGCAAAGCCCGCGCCGCTCTTCGCCATCGCGGTGATCGCTTCGGCCGGCACGAGCTTCGAGCGCTGCGTGCCGAAGAGATCGGTAAATGAAATCAGAAAGTATTTGATGCCGCGATCCTTGGCGATTTTTTCGAGATCTTTTGACATATCCTTTTCCCTATCCAGAGCTTCTTTGACTGGAACTTCTATGCATTCAATCGAACAGCGCGCGTTTCATTGCTGCGGCTTTGTCGACGCACGGGCGATCGGATTCTCAAGTGCGATATCGCGCGCGAAGCGACGCCGGGATCACGCTCATTCTTCAATGCAAGATTGGGCATGATTTCAAATTCCGGCAGGCAGCGCGTGCAGGGCGCATCCGCGCCGCAAATGGCAATGCCCACATCGTTATGCTGTGCATCACATCCGGCATCCCCGTATTGAGAACATCCGGACGAGGGTCGAACTCTGCGTATTTCAAGATCAACTCGACAACGCCACGCATGGTCAATTCCTTCCCCGCAAAGAAAGCTATTGTGAAAAATTTTTAAGGTCAACTGACAAGAAGCGATTTTTCTTCGCAAGAAAGGCCGCCTGCGCGCATGGCGATCTCAAGCGAAAAGCCGATCAGCCCGCTTCTTCGCGGAAGCATTGTCGCTGTGTTTTGTCGTCTCGTTCGCAACGACGAGATAAACCGGGCGCTCTGCCAGACGGCGCACGCGATAGGGTTCTTGGTCCCAAAATAGTCCGGCAAAGAGCCAATGGCGCGGCGGCGGCGCCGCCATCACGATCGCATCCGGCGCGCGGCGCTTGGCTTCGGTCAAAATGCGTCCCGATGCATTGCGGCTGCTGACCACGGAGCCGGTTGCCTCAACACCGCGGCGCTTTAATTGCCGCACGGTTTCGGCGACCGCATCGTGTTGGGCTTGCCATTCGCGTTTGGTCGGCATCAGGCCGGGATGCGGCAGACCAAAGCTGCTGCCCCAAATGCGCGCGATCATGAAAACATGTACGGGTGCTTTTGCCGTCTTCGACAAGCGCGCCGTGAACTCAATCGCTTCGGCAGAGATCGGCTTGCCTTCCGAGGCGAGCATGATCGAAGCAGGGGCCGCGATTTGCGGATCCGGAAGTTCCGGGGCCGGGCTCCACGGCCAGAGCCGTGCGGGTTTCAGGGTCATGACGCAAATCCAAACTGACAAAATCTCGATCGGCAGTCCGTTTTGGACTGCCGATCGGTGATGTTAATGCGGGCTCAGATTACGGAGTCGCGTTGGCTTCGACCGCGAACTTACGCTTGTCTTCCAGCTTGCGGTACCAATAGAACGGCAGGTACGCGAGCAGCGTGGCCCAGCCAGCCCAGTAATAGACCTCGACATTGCCGAGCTTCGAATACCAGAGGCCGCCAAACAGCCAGAACACGAAGTAGATCACCGCCAGAAGCAGCGCGACATATTTCATGAATTCGGGCAGTTTGAACGGCCGGCGCAGGTTCGGCTTGTCTTGCCGCAGCAGGAAATAGCCGACCAGGACCGGAATGAAGGAGATCGTATAGCCGACGTTGGAGAAGCTATAGATTTCCACGGCGCCGCCCGCCAGCACGACGAGCAACGAGGCCACGACGTTGAATGCCATCGCGCGTGACGGCACGCCATGATCGTTGAGCTTGGTGAACCAGGTTGGAAATTCGCCGTCGAGCGCCATTTGATAGAGCGCACGGCCCGAGCCCATGATCGCGTTCAGCGCCGAAAGCGCTAGAGCGACGATCAGCATCGCGGCGATGATCCAATCCAGCGCATGCCCCGCGACACCCGGGAAGACCTTATCCGCGAAAGTGACGAAGATCGTCTTCGGGTCCGAGAGAGCCGAGTTGGACAGAGCCTTGGCACCCAGCACGACGATGAAGGCGATCGGCACCAGCGTATAGATGAAGACGCCGTAGCCGCCTTCGAGGTTCATGGCAACCTTGGCGTCGAGATCGGGGTTCGCGCATTCGCCGATGTAGCAGGCGGCGGCTTCCATCGCGATCACGTTCCACGTGAGCAAAAATCCGTAGGCAATATAGACTTCGAACCAGTTGAAGCCGCTGATCGCCGAGAAGAAGCTCGTCCCGTCGACATGTTTGAGCCCGGCAAGCTCGTTCAGATGCACAACGCTCGGATTGAAAATCCAGGCGACCGCGATAAAGGTCAGCGGGATCATCGAGAGCAGAGCGAGAACGGTCGCGAAAGCCGCGCCGAACTTGATTCCGCGATAGGCGGGGATGAAAAACAGCAAAATGCCAATGACGGAAATGGCCAGCGTCGACCAGGCGATGAAGGTGTGGATCGGCGTGAAGCCAGCCGTCGTGTTGAAGCCGAAACGATCGGCGAGATAAGCGGCACCGAGAATCATGTTGAGCGGTGCCACCGGGAACCAACCGAGCCAATAGGCCCAGGCGGTAAAGCCGTTGACGTGCTTGGCGAACTTCGGCCAGCGAGTGACGAAGGCCGGGTAGGCGTAGCTCGGCGAGCCGCCGGTGCGTTCCGGCATCATCGCCGCGAGTTCGGCGAGGAAGAGGCAGAGCAGCCAGCCCGTGAGGGTGATGAACACCGTGATCGGAATCGACGCCGCGCCGAG
>JARLIV010000079.1 GCA_031291555.1 Methylovirgula sp.
AGAAGGGCATCTATCCGGCCGTGGATCCGCTCGATTCGACCTCGCGCATGCTGTCGCCGCTCGTCGTCGGCGAGGAGCATTACAATGTCGCCCGCCAGGTACAGCAGATTCTCCAGCGCTATAAGTCGCTGCAAGACATCATCGCCATTCTGGGCATGGACGAGCTCTCGGAAGAGGACAAGCTCACCGTCGCCCGCGCCCGCAAGATCGAGCGCTTCCTGTCGCAGCCCTTCCACGTCGCGGAAGTTTTCACCGGCTCGCCTGGCAAGCTCGTCCCGCTCGCCGAGACGATCAAGGGCTTCAAGGGCCTGATCGAGGGCAAGTACGACAATCTGCCGGAAGCCGCTTTCTATATGGTCGGTTCGATCGACGAAGCGGTGCAGAAGGCCGAGCGTCTCGCCAAAGAGGCGGCCTAAGGGCCGCCATATCCTCCAGTATCGGGTGAGGTTTCGCCATGCCGGCTTTTCCCTTTGAACTCGTCTCGCCGGAAAAGATCGTCTTCTCGGGCGAAGTCGAAGCCGTGGTCGTCCCTGGCGTCGAGGGCGAGTTCACAGTGCTGAAGGATCATGCGCCGACGCTCGCTTTGCTGAAGCCGGGCATCATCGAATTCGATCTTTCGCCGACGCAGAAGACACGGCTCTTCGTCCGCGGCGGCTTCGCACAGGTCGCGCCCGCGGGGCTGACGATTCTTGCCGAGCAGACCTTCACGCTCGAAGAGCTCGACGCCGCCAAGATCGACGCCGACCTCAAGGATGCGGAAGAAGATGTCGCCGATGCCAAGTCGGACGAGGCGCGTCGCGTCGCGACTGAAAAGCGCGATCAGCTGAACGAGCTGAAGGCGGCGCTGAAGCTGTAATCGCCGACGAGGTTATTCCCCCGGCGCGCCGACGAGCTTCGCCTGGGGTTGATAGAGCGCCGGAAATAGGCGGCGCAGATTGTCGATCTTCGGCAAATCATTCTCGGCGATATAGCCGTTGTCCGGATGCAGGGTCGCGAAGTCCTGGTGATAGGCTTCCGCCGGATAGAAGCCCTTGAACGGATCGACGCGCGTCACGATCTTCGCGTCAAAGACATGGGCTCTGTTCAATTGCGCGATATAGGCCGCGGCGACCTTCCTCTGTCTGCCATTGGCGGCGAAAATCACTGAGCGGTATTGGCTGCCGACATCCGGGCCTTGCCGGTTCAATTCCGTCGGGTCGGTCGCGACCGAGAAGTAGATCTGCAGAATCTGCCCATAGCTCACGACGCGCGGATCGAAGGTGATCTGCACCGATTCCGCGTGTCCGGTCTCGCCGGTGCCGACGAGATCGTAATGCGCATTGGCCGCACTGCCGCCGGAATAGCCGGAGAGCGCCTGCGTGACGCCTTTCACATGCTGGAAGACGCCTTGCACGCCCCAGAAGCAACCGCCGGCGATGACGGCGGTTTCGCTCTCCGCCTGCGGCGGCTCGTCGACGGCCGGCGCCGGCACGCGCATTGCGGGCTCGGCGCTGCCATGCGAGGTCGACCAGAGGGCTCCGATCACGATCAGCGCCGCCGCGCCGAAGCCAAAAATCAAATGACGTTGCGACATTCTCGGCTCCTATCCGAACGTGAAAGCGAAAGCCTCGACGCCAGGGTCGAGGAATTGAATCTCGAACGTGCGGTCGATGACAGGGCCGTTTTGGCGCACGAGCTGATAAAGCCTTTGCTCGGTCACCGTTCCGCTCCCTGAAGCGTCGACATCCGCACCGTGGTTGGCGCCCGGCGCCTGGCCATCGATGAGAATGCGAAAGCGGACCGGCTTGCCGCCGTCACCCGGCCCGAGCACCAGGTGTAAATCCCGCGCGTGAAACCGATAGGTGATCCAGCCATCGCGTGCATTGAGCGCCGCGTGCTCGCCGCCAATGGTCCAATCTCCCGTCAGGCCCCATTGATTGAGCGCGAGCTTCGGCGCGAGCGCATAGACATGCGGCATGTTGCGTATGGCATCTTCAGTCGAGGCAAAGTTCTCGGTGCGCTCGTAGCCGATATAGGTCTCAGGCGATCGCACATCGGCCATGTCGGGTGCCGCCTCGGCCCCGCCCGCCGAGACCTTAACGATCGTGCCGGTCTGTCCCGTCCGTCCCGCCTCATTGAGAAGCTGCTGGATGATCTTCTCCGATTCGGCGTAATCGCCTTCGCCGAAATGATGGTGGCGGATACGACCTTGCGCATCGATGAAGTAATGCGCTGGCCAGAATTCGTTGTTGAACCCCTGCCAGATCGCATAATCGTTGTCGATCGCGACCGGATAGGCGATGCCGAGTTCGCGCACGGCGCGGCGCACGTTGTCGATGTTTTTCTCGAAGGCGAATTCCGGCGCATGCACGCCGATGACGATGAGGCCCTTGTCTTTGTATTTCTCGGCCCAGGCGCGAACATAGGGCAGCGTGCGCAGGCAGTTGATGCAGGAGAAGGTCCAGAAATCGACGAGCACGACCTTGCCGCGCAGGTCAGTCGGCGTGAGTGGTGGCGAGTTGAGCCATTGCGTCCCGCCCGCGAGCGAGGGCAGTTCGCCTTCGACCGGCAGCGTCGTCGCGGCGGCGGAATGATGCGCGGCCATCATCATCATGCTACCGGCGCCATCGTTCATCACGATGGAGGTCGTTGCTGGCTTTTGCGGCGTCGCCTTGTCGATCAGGGTCTGCTCCAGCGCATTCGTCGGCGCAGCGGAGAGCCGGGTTAAGAAGCCGGTATCGAGTCCCAGCGCGATCGCTGCGACGCCGGCGAGCACGGCGGCACCCAGCCCGCGGCGGATCCATTCGCCCGCGCCGAGCGCGCGTTTCATCGCGGCGAAGACGCGCCCGCCGATCAGCAGAGCGCAAGCCAGCGAGGTCGCCGCGCCGGCGGCATAGGCGAGCAGCAAGAGCGAGGTTTTGGCATTGGCGCCTTGCAGCGCCGCGCCGGTCAGAACGAGGCCGAGGATGGGCCCGGCGCAGGGCGCCCAGAGGAGGCCCGTGGCAATGCCAAGCACGAAAGATGAGAGAATCTTCTCGCCAGAGCGCACTTCGGTCGCCGCCGATTGCGTTAGCCGGTCGCCGAGCGCGACGATTGGCTGGGTCAATCGGTCGGCGATCGACGGGACGAGCAGGGTCACGCCGAATATGGCAAGCAGCACCAGCGCAGCGATGCGGCCGAGTTCATTGGCGCGCACGGCCCAGCCGCCGCCGACTGCGGCAAGCGTCGCGACGGCGGCGAAGGTTAGCGCCATGCCGGCCAGCAGCGGCAAGCCGGATTTGACAAAAGGCTGGTCGGCGCGGGCGAAGACGAAGGGCAGCACCGGCAGAATACAGGGGCTCACGATCGTCAGCACGCCGCCGAGATAGGCAATGAGAGCGAGCAGCATGATCGTGCCTTCAGGCCTTGTCGGGGATGAATTTCAGCGCGACGCCGTTCATGCAGTAGCGCAGGCCCGTCGGCTTCGGCCCGTCGTCGAAGACATGGCCGAGATGACCGCCGCAGCGCCGGCACGAAATTTCCGTGCGCACCATGCCGAAGGAATTGTCTTCGGCCTCGTTGACGGCATTGGGCAGCGGCGCCCAAAAGCTCGGCCAGCCGGTGCCGCTGTCGAATTTGGTTTTCGACGAGAACAGCGGCAGGTCGCAGCCGGCGCAGGCAAAGATACCGGCGCGGTGTTCGTTGAGCAGCGGGCTTGTGAACGCCCGTTCGGTGCCCTTCTGGCGCAGGACATCATATTGGTCTGGGGTCAAAAGCTTGCGCCATTCGGCGTCGGTGCGGGTGACTTCGTAGGCCGGCGGGGCCTTCGCCGCCTGGCCGCGCGCTAGGCGGGCAAAGCCGAGGGCGGCGACCCCTGCCGCGGCGATGGAAAAACCTCTACGGGTCAGCATTTGCGTTCCTCCGGCGGCCCTCGCGATTTTCGCCGCCATTCGCTAGAGAGATACGTAGCCGGCCGTGCGAAAGTTACACGTCCACCGGGTCTCACAGACAGTTGATGGCGCCGCAGCGGCGCCACGTTCGAGGTTCATGGCCGCCCCGCTTCTCACCCTCCAATCTATCCGCCTCAGCTTTGGCGGCACGCCGCTTTTGACCGAGGCCGAGCTCGCGGTCGGCCCCGGCGAGCGGCTTTGCCTTGTCGGCCGCAATGGTTCGGGCAAATCGACCCTGCTGAAGATCGCCGCCGGGCTGATCGAGCCGGATGGCGGGCGGCGCTTTCTCCAGCCGGACGCGAGCTTGCGCTATCTGCCGCAGGAGCCGGACTTTTCCGGCTTTGCCACGGCGCTGGACTATGTCGTCGAGGGCTTGAGCCCGGTCGATGGCCCGCATCTCGGCCGCACCTTGCTTAACGAGCTTGGCCTAAGCGGTGACGAGAATCCGGCGCTGCTCTCGGGCGGCCAGGCGCGGCGCGTGGCGCTGGCGCGGGTACTCGCGCCCGAGCCCGATATCCTGCTGCTCGACGAACCGACCAATCATCTCGACCTGCCGGCCATCGAATGGCTGGAGGCCAAGCTCGCCGGCCTGCGCTCGGCCCTCGTGCTCATCAACCACGACAGGCGCTTCCTGCACAATCTGACCAGGAAAACCGTCTGGCTCGATCGCGGCATCACCTTCAATCGCGACCGCGGTTTCGCCGAATTCGAGGCCTGGCGCGACCAGATGCTGGAGGAGGATGAGCTCAAGCAGCATAAGTTGGCGCGAAAAATCGCGGCGGAAGAGGATTGGCTTCGCTACGGCGTCACCGCCCGGCGCAAGCGCAATCAGAAGCGACTCGCCGATCTCCAGGG
>JARLIV010000011.1 GCA_031291555.1 Methylovirgula sp.
AGCCACATCTGCCCCAAGGCCGGCGCATAGACGGCCCCGACCTTCGGCTCGCCATGCACGACGAGCCCGATATTGACCGTGAACTCGCCTTTACCGGCGAGAAACTCACGCGTGCCATCAACCGGATCGACGAGGATGAAGGCGTCGCCACAGATCGATTGGGCGCCCGCTGCCGCCGCCTCCTCCGAAATCACCGGCAAATCCGGCAACCGCGCCGCAAGCCCGGCGAGAATAAGCGCCTCGCCAGCCAAATCGGCATCGCAAACGGGACTTGTGTCCCCCTTCTCGCGGGCATGGCTGTCGCTATTGTAAAACAACATGACAGCGGCGCCCGCCGCCACGGCGAGCTCGGCAAAATCTTCCGCAATCGCCTGATAATTTAAGCTCAGCGGCTTTGGGGTGGTGTGGACAGACATCGGGTTCCGCGCGCCGGCGGTGCCGGCCTAAGGCCGCTGGGAAGGTCACATATTAACTTGCGGAGGCTTGTTGAAGGCCCAACGCCGCAGTGTTTGCAAACATTGCCCCCGGGTGTAACAAAATGCCATCGGCGCGCAAGTCGATTCGCGACCGATTGCTTTGCCGATAGGTTAGAGATTTATCTTGCACCTGCGAAGAATTTCTGCCGATCTACCACGGCGCAACAGAATGGACTCGTCCAGCCAGCCTTGATGACTGGACGCCGCCATCGCCAGAAAATGGGTCTTTTACGGCACGCGTGCCGCAGACTCGTGTTGGATCATCCAAGGGACGGAACATGACGGAATTCGCGCTCGGCCCTCTCGACCTCGCCGCATTGCTCTGCTCGCGCGTCTGCCATGATGTGATCAGCCCGGTCGGCGCCATCGTCAACGGGCTCGAGATGCTCGACGAGGAGAAAGACCCGGAGATGCGCGGCTTCGCGCTCGACCTCGTCAAGAAGAGCGCGCACACGGCTTCGGCGCGGCTGCAATTCTGCCGTCTGGCTTTCGGCGCAGCGGGCTCTGCCGGCGCGGCCATCGACACCGGCGACGCGGAGAAGGTTACCCGCGGCCTCTTGGAGGACGATCGCACCAAGCTCGCCTGGAACGTGCCGCGCGTGTTGATGGCGAAGGATAAGGTCAAGCTGATCTTGAATCTTTGCTTGATCGCTGCCGCGGCGATCCCGCGCGGCGGCGTGATTACGGTGAATGTCGATACAAGCGAGCCGACCCCGCGTATCGATGTCGAAGCCAGCGGTACCAATGCGCGCCTCGCGAGCCACGTGCCGCATCTGCTGGCCGGGACACCGGAGAACAACCAAGTCGATGCGCACGGCATTCAGGCTTTTTATGCGGGGCTCATTGCGCGGGCTGCGCAACTGATGCTGACGGTCGAGGTGACAAACGAAAAAGTCCGGATCGAAGCCTGCCCCGCGGCAACCGCCGCGCTCGCCAATGCCACGGCCTGACCAGACTAAATAAAATTTGAATATCAATCGGTTCGCCCTCGCCAGGGGGCCGATTCGGCGGCTTTTTTCAACGCTCCTTAACCCATTCCGCGCGATAATTCTGCGCCGGGCCTGTCCTCGGCTGGAGATTTGGCGCAGCTATGGACGACCTGCTCAACGATTTTCTCGTCGAGACGAGCGAGCATATCGAGGCCGCTGGCGAGCAATTGGTACTGTTCGAGCGGGATCCGACGGATCGCGAAGCGATCATCCGGATTTTCCGCCTGTTCCATACGATCAAGGGAACCTGCGGCTTTCTTGGCCTGTCGCGCCTCGAACACCTGACGCATGTCACCGAATCCCTGATCAGCAAATTGCGCGACGGGGCGCCGGCAACCGCCGAAACCGTGTCGCTGACTTTGGCGGCGGTCGACCGCGTCAAAAATATTGTCGCCGGGCTCGCCGAAACCGGAAAGGAACCCGAGGGCGACGAAGATGATCTGACTTTTGCTTTGCAGGCCCATGCCTGCACCTCGGCCTCGCCGCAGGCGCCAGAGGAGGCCGCGCCCCCGCCAGCCGCCGCCAAGCCCGGCAAAGTCCAACTCGACAAGGCCCAGTCTGCGCCCAGGGAAAACCCGGCGCCGGCCGTTCACGCCCCGGCGCAAGCGCGGCCGGAAACCATCCGCGTTTCCGTCGGCGCTTTGGAGCGGATCATGCTCCTCGTCTCAGAGCTGGTCCTGACCCGCAATCAGCTCCTCGAGCTCACCCGCCATCAGGACGATGCCGTCATCAAGACGCCGCTGCAGCGCCTCTCTAGCCTGACGACGGATTTGCAGGACGCCGTGATGCGCGCGCGGATGCAATCCGTCGGCCGGCTCTTCGCAAGCCTGCCCCGGCTCGTGCGCGAACTTGCGGTCGATCTGAAGAAGAAGCTGCATCTCGTCACCGAAGGCGCCGATACCGAACTCGACCGCCAGCTCATCGAACTCATTCGCGATCCGCTGACGCATTTGCTGCGCAATTGCGCTGACCACGGCATCGAAACGCCGCAAGAGCGTATCGCGCTGGGGAAATCGGAAGAAGGCACCATCCGCGTGACCGCGACACACGAAGCGGGCTACATCACGATCGACGTCTCCGATGACGGCCGCGGCTTGGACCTGCAAAAAATCCGCGAGAAAGCGATCGTCAAGGGACTTGTGTCCGCGAACGAGGCCAAGGAACTCTCGGATGAAGACGTCGGCCGGTTCATCTTCGCGCCGGATTTCTCGACAGCCCGCGCCGTCACCAGCATTTCGGGCCGCGGCGTCGGCATGGACATCGTGCGCGACAATATCGAATCGATCGGCGGCTCGATTTCGCTGACGACCGTGCCGGGCAAAGGCACTCGCTTCACGCTCAAAATTCCGCTCACGCTGGCGATCACCCCGGCGCTCATCGTTGAGGCTTGCGGCCACCGCTTCGCCCTGCCGCAACATTCGGTCGTCGAAGCTGTCGGCCTCGATGAGGCGGGCGCCCATAAGCTTGAAGACCTTCAAGGCAGCCTAGTCCTGCGGCTGCGCGAAGAGATTCTGCCCGTTGTGGCGCTGGGCTCCATCCTCGAAATCGACCCCGGCTCCCGCGCGGCGTCCGGCGATCTCGTCATCGTCATGCGGGTCAACAACCGCGCCTTCGGCGTTCTGGTCGATGCCGTCACCGACGTGCAGGAAATCGTCGTCAAGCCGCTCGGCAGCTCGCTGTCGGAGCTCGAGGTCTTTTCCGGCCACACGATCCTGGGCGATGGCTCCGTCGTGCTGATCCTGGATCCGACAGGCATTGCGGGCCGCATGGGCTTCGAACGCGCCAACGACTACACAGCCGGCCGCGTCGTCGAGAATTTCACGCCGACGGACGAGACGACGCGCTTCGTTCTCTTCCGCGCGGGGTCCGGCGCGCCGAAAGCCCTGCCGTTGTCGCTGATCGTGCGGATCGAATCGATTCCGGCAGCGGATATCCGTATGTCGGACGGCCTTATGGTTGTCCAGCATCAGTCGCATTTGATGCCGCTCGTGCCGCTCTATTCCACAGCCGAAACCCGACTTCAGGCGACGAACCCGGTTCTCGTGCTCGGCATTGGCGGCGAGAGCATGGGCCTGCTGATCGAGCAGATCGTCGATGTTGTCGAGGCGCGCCTCACCATCGAGATCGCGAGCACCTCGCCAGGCGTCATCGGCACGGCCGAGATTCGCGGCGAGATCGCCGAAGTGCTCGATGCCACCTATTTCATGCAGATCGGCCGGCCGAACGCCTATTCGCGCGGCGTCGCCAATCAGTTCCGCGTCCTCCTCGTCGACGACAAACCTTTCTTCCGCGACATGCTGGCGCCGCTGATCATCGCCGCCGGTTATCGCGTCAACACCGCCGCTTCCGCCGCGGAAGCGCTAGCGATGTTTGAAAAAGGCGCGCATTTCGACGCCGTGGTGACCGATACCGACATGCCGCAGATGAGCGGCTACGAGCTGGCACGGCGGCTGACCCGCGAGCCACGGCATCGGGACTTGCCGATCGTCGCCCTGGCCGCGCACGCAGCGCCGACCGTCCTGCAAGCGGCGCGCGAAAGCGGCATGTGTGGGGCGGTCGGCAAATTCGACCGTGCTGCGCTCGTCAAGATGCTGGGCGATATCCTAGAAGTGCGCCAGCTCAACAAGCACGACCTCGAAAAGACCGTCATTGGATCGGCCGCGGCATGACACAGAGATCGACTCAGCGACCCAGCTCAGCTGCGAACGCCGTCGGCGAGCAGGCGCAAACGCAATGCTTCATCGTCTTCGTCGGCGGCGAAGCCTTTGGCCTGCCGGTCGACAGCGTCCAAACGATCTTCGGGATCGAGGCCGTCACGCCGGTGCCGCTCGGGCCGCGGGAGATCATCGGTCTCGTCAATCTGCGCGGCAAGATCGTGACCGCGGTCAGCCTGCGCCGCCGGCTGAATCTGCCCGAACCGCCGGCGACGCGCTCAACCCTGGCCGTGGGAATGGATCATCGCGGCGAGAACTTTGCGCTTGTCGTCGACGAGGTCGGCGACGTCATCCATCTGGACTCCGAAATGCAAATTTTACTGCCGCCTCACCTTGGGGAACGCAGGGCAAAGTTTACCAAAGCGGCCTATCGTCTGGAAACCGGGATTCTCTCGCTGCTCGATGTGGGCGCCATTTTCGATTTCCCGCGTCACACGTGACGCATCGGTACCAACAAACGACGGGACGGGATGTGAGGAACACAGCATGAAGCAAATCTTGGTGGTCGATGATTCGACCGTCATCCGGAAAGTTGCGCGACGCATACTTGAAGGGATGAACTTTCAAACCGTGGAGGCCGAAGACGGTCGCAAGGCGCTCAACGCCTGCTCGTTCTTCATGCCCGACGCGATCCTCCTCGACTGGAACATGCCAGTCATGGACGGCTTCGAATTCCTGCACGAGTTGCGCAAGATGCCTGAGGGTCTGAAGCCGAAGGTCGTTTTCTGCACGACGGAGAACGATGTCGCGCATATCGCCCGCGCGATCCATGCCGGCGCTGACGAATACATCATGAAGCCCTTCGACAAGCAGATTCTGCAATCGAAGCTGGAAGAAATTGGCCTGCTCGATTCTGCTGCCTGATCTTGCATCGCTTCGGAACGGCGTGTTCCTATGGGTCAACAGAGCGATAATTTCGATCTCCGCCGAGCCGGCGCATCGCCGGCGCCTGCGCCCTTGCGCGAGTTCGGCGAGCTCGAGCAAGCGCCGCGGCTCGCAATGATCGTCATCGGCGCCTCGACGGGCGGTCCGCAGGCTTTGCCGGTCGTACTCAACGATCTCGCACCGATCTTGG
>JARLIV010000080.1 GCA_031291555.1 Methylovirgula sp.
CACCGGCGAGACCTTGCGCGGCGATTTCATGGATCTTTGGGCGACCGGGCGCCTTTCGATCAAATCGATCCTGCTGGTGACGCATAATATCGAGGAGGCGGTCTTCATGAGTGATCGCATCATCATCCTCGCGCCGAACCCTGGCCGGATCGCCGCTGAAATCACGGTGTCTCTGCCGCGGCCGCGGCAGCGGCTGAGCGCCGAGTTCCGCGATATCGTCGATGACATCTATAGCCGCATGACGGCCGGGCCTGCGCCCGCGGCCGAGGGCAAGGCGCGCGAGCCGCTCGCCAGTATCGGGACGCGGCTGCCGCTGATATCGGCAGCGCGTATCGCCGGGACTCCGGAAATCCTGTCGTCTGCACCGTTTGGCGGCGAGGCCGATCTGCCCGCATTGGGGGCGCGGCTGCACCTCGCCACCGGCGATCTTTTCCATCTGGCGGAAATGGCGCAGATGCTGGGCTTTGCCGAATTGCACGATGGCCATTTGCATCTAACGACGGCGGGCCATGCTTTCGCCGAAGCCGATATGGCAAATCGTAAACGCATTTTCGCCGAGCATTTGCTGCGTGCGGTTCCACTGGCCGCGCATATCCGCCACGTTCTCGATGAACGACCGGCCCATATGGCCCCGCGTAGCCGGTTCCTCGCCGAGCTTGAGGATCACTTAGGCCGGGAGGATGCCGAGTGTACGCTCAACACCGTCATCGACTGGGGCCGTTATGCAGAGTGCTTCGCCTATGACACACTGCACCGGACGTTCAGCCTGACACAGCCCGCGTCGGAGAAATGATCAAGGCAGGTAGCTCATGATGGCCCACGACTGGGCCATCATGGCTTGGATCGTGGCGGCGTAAGATTATGCCGATTTGATCGCGATTTTCTCACTCTTCTGCGCTTCCGCCGTCTTCGGGAGCGTTACCTTGAGAATGCCATTTGAGAAGACGGCGTCGATCTTGCTGGTGTCGACCCCCTCCGGCAGCGGGAAGGCGCGCGTGAAGGAGCCATAGCGGCGCTCAGAGAAGGAATAGCCCTTCTCCTGCTTTTCCTTTTCGAATTTCTTCTCACCCTGGATCACGAGCGATCCGTTCGTGAGCTTCAGCTCGATGTCCTTCTGCTCGACGCCGGGAAGCTCGGCGCTGATCTCGTATTTCTTGTCGGTTTCGACGAAATCGACCGCCGGCGATGCAGCCCATCCGGCCTCGTGGAGGATCGGCAAGCCGAACCTGAATGGCGAGAAGCCGCGATGAAAGGATTCGAAAACCCGATCGATCTCGTGGCGCAAATTGTCGAATGTCGACCAGTCGCCGCCGTTCGATGCCGGCGCGACAGCCGTCTGGGATCCTTTGATCGGAAGTTGTGTCGACTCAACCATCGGAAAACTCCTCTCGATATGTTGATCTGAGAATGCTTTTGGGGGGCACATCCGGCACGGCAGGCATCCAGCCTGACCGGAAACACTTGGCGTCCGAAGCGCCCCGCACATAGCCGTTTCTTGGCAAGTCTAGTTGTCGAACAATTGGCAGCGGTCGCGTTGATGCAGGTCAAACCCTTGCGGTCTCAGGCCGACTCAAATGCATTTTGCTTGGCCGCCAATTACTTGGCCGCCAATTACTCGGCCGCCAAGTGTGTCTCGATCGTGCCGATCGGCAGATGCGCCAGATCCTTGTGGATCTCGGCCGTGATGATCGCCCGCGCGGCCGGCGTAAGCCCCTCGCGGACGATCCCAAGAGCCTTCGGCGGCGCGATCAAAACGAGATGCTTGGTTTTTCCCTGGCTCGCGGCGGCGTCGATAATCCCCGCAACCTTGCGTAGAAAATTCACTTCGGCCTCGGTGTGGTAATCGGGGGCTTCGACCGCGCTGCGGCCCTGCTCGTGCGATTGAAACGACCGGCCCGGTTTGTCGGTTCCGAGTTCGGTTGTCGAACCATGTGCTTCGGCAAGAACCTCGATAGCCTTAAGATTAAGCAATTCTGCGTCGCCTTCGTTTTGCAGGAAGAGGGCCTTTTGCCCATCGCAGACCACGACCCAACCTCCCCAGGGGATTCTGACGTTTTTCAATTTTGCCTCCGTTAAAAATGGACGTGGTTTCATGCCTTCAGCGAGCGTTACCGCAGCAATTTTCAAGAACTGAAGGCACGAGCCTTGTCCTATGTCAAAGAATTGTAATGAAAGAGCGAAAAATGTAGCGGGGAGACTTATTTCACGAAATCCAACCGTGGGCTGAACGGCGGGCAGTATGAAAACCGGGATTGTCGAATGGCTGGGCCAGTCCGATTTGCTTTTGCCGCAATTGATCGCGGAGGGGCTTGCGGCAAATGACCGTGTCAAGACCCGCTTGAGCGTCTTGCAGGCGGCGGCGCAGCATGCGCGTGACCCGCGTGGCACGCGTATCGAAATGACGGAGGAATGCCGCGCTGCCGGGCTCGATCCAATTCCCCTGCAGGCTCTGGCCAATTCCGCGACGCTAGCGGGAAGCGAGAAGATCGCCGCGGCCGGGCTTGCAGCGCTCGGCGGCGCGATCTGGGACGATATGGCCGCCATGCTGCGCGCGGTTCAGGCGGGTGATCCTGATCAAGCGGCGGCATGTTCGGCGCGCCTTGCCGCGATCAAGGCCGCAAGTCCGCTCGGCGCGGCGGATGATCTCGCAACGGCGGAGATCGGCAAGCTTACGGCGATTTCCGAGGCCGGCGGCCTGCATCGCCTGATCATGGATTTGCACCGGGCGCTCAATGCGCTCGCCGCCGCGCATGCGCAGGAATTGGTGGCCGGCGCGCATAGCTATGGCCTGACGGCGGAGGACAAACGCGCGCTCGAAGCCTTCATGCAGGGCGTCGAATCGACGCGCGCCTTGAAATTCGATCATCCGGGGCTGGGAACGACCGCGATGCGTGCGGGCGCGCGCTTTACGATTCAGAACGACATCGGCGAGACCGACGCGCATGTCGTCGTGATCGGGGTGGAGCCCAGCGCCGTGACGATCACCTATACGGATGTTCATCACGCCCGCGCGAAATTCTTCACCCGCTTGTTCCGCAATTTCTCTGTCCAATGGAGCGGGCTCGACAATAAGGCGGCAGCGGCGCTGCATGACCAAGAAACCTTTTATCTCATAACCGGCCGCTGTCCCTGTGCGGATGCCGAGGCGCGCGACGCCTTCCTGCACGAGCTTGGCGCCTCGCTGGTTTTCCAGATCGATTGGAACAAGGCGCGCAAAGTTCTGCGCGAATTTGTGGGCAATGCCGATGCGGTGCGGCTTCTCGATTGGGCGGCGATGCATCGTGTCGGGCATCGCGGCTTTCTGCAACTCGGCGGCGCCGACCTCATCAACGCCGCCGTGCGCCATGCGGCCCCGGCGCGCATCGGTTTTGGCGAGCGTCTCGATCAGGCGTTGGGGCGCGAGGCGGCTGCCGATTTTCTGAAAGCCGTTTTGCAGATTTCCGTCGAGGCACTGCGGCAGGGCAGTTCGCTGCGCTCGGTGAAGTCCCGCATCGAAGAGGCGCTGATTACGCATTTGCAGCGTGCCGACACCGGCCTCCTCGCCGTCGTCATCCGCCAGGCGGGCCTTGCCCGCGACATCGCGGTTGCCATCGCGCAATTCATCGACGACCGTCGCCGCAAATTGCCCACGGATGCCGGGGCGCTCGCGCGGCGCGCCAGTCAGATCGAGGAGAAGGCGGATCGGATCGTCTTCGAGGCGCGCGGCGAGATCGCCCGTTTCGGGATCGATCGCGGCCTCGAGCGTCTCGTCGATCTGATCGAGCAGACGATCGATGAGCTGGAGGAAGCCGCTTTCATCGCCTCGCTGGCGCCAGCAGATACGCCGCCGGAGCTTCTCGACGGTCTCGCCCAACTCTGCGCCGTGACCGTCTCGGCGGCTGAAGCCGCTGTCGTCGGCGCGGCCGCGACCGCCGAAATCCCCGAAGGGCAGCGTGTCGATTATGAGGATGCGCTCGCTGCCGCGATGCGTCTTGTCGAAGACGAGCACAAGGGCGATGCGGCCGACCGGGCGGTGACGACGAAAATCCTCGGCGGCACCTACGACCTCAAGGTAAGCCTCGCGGTCCTAAGCTTGGCGCATCCGCTCGAACGCGCGACGGATCAATTGGCGCGCTTCGGCCATTCCTTGCGCGACTACGCGCTGTCCGACCTCTCAACCTAAGGGCGCGGCGATGAAAGTTCTTTTTATCGGTGACGGAGCGGCCAAGCTCTATCCGGCGGACGTCGTCGGCAACAAGGCGGCCAATCTGGCGCATATGGCGGC
>JARLIV010000081.1 GCA_031291555.1 Methylovirgula sp.
GAGCGCAGCATGACGGCCGTGCGCGTCGGACCATGTGCGAGCACTTCTGCGACATTGTCATAGGCGAGCAATTTGTCGCCAAGGCCCGCACCGTCTTTCGACGTGACGAGGATATCGAGGTCGCCAACGGTATCGCGGCGGCGGCGGTAGCTTCCTGCGACAATTACCTTCCCGCCGTCGCGCAGATAAGCGACGAGCGTTTCCGCCTCGGCTTCGGCCTCGATCAGCTTGAACCGCCTCGCGACCACCGGCTTTTCGAGAGCCGCGGCGAGTTTCTTCTCGATAATCGGACCGAAGCCCTTTATTTCGCGTAGACGGCCGGACTTGATCGTACGGCGCAAATCTTCGAGCGTTCGAACCTTGAGTTTGTCGAAGAGCAGCTTGACGCGCTTTGGCCCGAGGCCGGGCAGGCCGGCCATCTCTCCGAGATCGCCCGGCAGTTTCTTTTTCAGCTGATCGAGAAGGTCGAAATGCCCGGTTTTTGCGATTTCGGCGATCTTTCCGGCAAGATCTCTGCCGATGCCTGGCAATTCGGCCAAATCCTGTCCGGAGGACAATAAGCTGCGGACGCTATTCGGCAATCCCTCGATCGTGCGTGCCGCCTTCCGGTAGGCGCGGATGCGAAACTGGTTCTCGCCCTCAATTGCCAGCAGATCGGCGGTCTGATCGAACATCGCCGCGATTTCGGCGTTCTGAACCGGCATAGCCCACGCTGCCTGGGTTGCGGATCCAAATTCTATAAGTGTGATGGAATGGGCGCGCTTTGCGGAAGATCAATCCGGACGTCCGCGCTTTATGCCTATTTAACAGCTCGATGTCGGCCGAAGGGTGCAGAAATGAGCGAGACCCAATTGCCTGTTCTTGATCATACGATTCAGCTAACGAATCTTTGGCTCAAGAAGCTCGCCGAGGAACACCATATCGGCGACAAGCATCATTGCTATAGCGCGCTGCGTGCGGTGCTCCATGCGCTGCGCGATCGCTTGACGCCCGAGCAGGCCGTGCATCTTGGTGCACAGCTTCCGATCCTAGTGCGCGGCATTTATTACGAGGGCTGGAAAGTTACGGAGACGCCGACCAGCGAGCGTCAGGTCGACGAATTTCTCGCGCGGGTCGAGGCTGAACTGCCGCCCATGTTCCCGCACGACCTCTTCAGCACGACGAAGGCCGTGTTCGATGTCCTGTGGAAGGAGATCGACCCCGGCGAGATCGCGAAGGTTGTAGATGCCTTTCCGGTGCCGCTACGGATCTTGTGGCCCGGATTGGCGCAGCGCTGAACGCGTCGGCCGGGACGGCTTTTGATGCATCGGATTTCTCCGAAAACCGCCAAGCACTTTTCGGTCCGATCCTCTAGCTTGCGCGTTGCGCGTTCCAGGCCGCGATGGTGCGCACCAGCGGCTTCATGTGGAATGCGGTCTCAGGTTGCAGAATGTTGGTGATACCGAGGCGGTGCAATGTCTCTTCGACAACCGGGCCGATCGATGCGACGGCAACCCGCGCGAAGGCATCCTTGAGGGGTTGTTCCAGTCCCGCTTCCCGCGCGACCGAGAAGAGCCGGTCGACCTGCGGCGAGCTGGTGAAGGCGATCACGTCGATGCGGCCTTCGATCAGGTTCTTGATCGCGGCCACGACCTGCGCCGTCTCGGTCTGTGTGGCATAGCGATAGGGTGTCACCGGCGTAAGCATGGCGCCGCGCGCGCGCAGGCCCGCGAGCAGGGCGGCCGTGCCGTCCCCCGGGTAAAGTTGGACTCCGATTCGCCGCCCGCCGATATTTTCCGGTGCAAGCGCTGCGAGCACCCCCTCTGAAGTCGGGGTCGTCGCGGAAAGACCGGGCGCGAGGCCGATCTCGCGCAAGGCGCGCGCCGGTTTCGGCCCACGCGTGATTGAACGGATTTTGCCCAAGGCCGCGATGAAAGCATCGTTTCGCTGCGTGCGCCGGGCGAGCGCGAGGAGCCGTCGCAGCCCCTCGCCGGTGAGCCAGATGACGTCCTCGAAGGCGCCGCCGATCAGAGCGTCGATCCAGGCTTCGGCCGCACGGCTGTCATCGAGATCGAGAATTTGCACCAGCGGACAGCGGATGACGCGGGCGCCCTCTGCTTCCATCATGGCTGCAAAGAGGTTGAGTTCGCGGCTTTCGGGAACGAGGATTGTCAGATTATCGAGACTGCTCATATCACGTCCCCGGCATCGGCCGCCCGCCGCACCAATTGTCAATTCAGGATTAAGAGAGGCGCAATTTGTGCAGCCGCGCAAGCGCTATAAACTGATAGGCGCAAGGCTTGTGAGGACGCAATGGATTACCCCGATGTTCAGCTGCTGATTGACGGCGCATGGCGCGCGGGCGCCGCCGGGCGGACGATCCCGATCGTCAATCCTGCGACGGAGGAAGTGATCGGCCAGCTCGCGCGCGCCGGGATTGCCGATCTCGATGCGGCATTGGCAGCGGCCAAGGCCGGGTTCGCGATTTGGCGCGCTATATCCGCCTTCGAGCGGGCGAAAGTCCTGCGACGCGCCGGCGAGCTGTTGCGCGAGCGCCTCGATCGCGTCGCGAGCTTGATGACACTTGAGCAGGGCAAGCCGCTGGCGGAAGCGCGGTACGAAGTCCTCGCCGCCGCCGACACGCTGGATTGGTTCGCCGAGGAGAGCCGCCGCGCTTACGGCCGGGTCGTGCCGGCGCGCGCGCCCAATATCACCAATCTGGTGCTCAAGGAGCCCGTCGGCCCTGTCGCGGCATTTTCGCCTTGGAATTTTCCGCTCAATCAGATCGTCCGCAAGCTTGGTGCGGCGCTGGCGGCGGGCTGCTCGATCATCGTCAAGGCTCCGGAGGAGACGCCGGCCTCGCCGGCCGAATTCATCCGCGCAATGGCCGATGCCGGCGTTCCGGCAGGCGTCGTCAATCTTGTTTATGGTGTGCCGGCAGAAATCTCCGAATATCTCATTCCGCATGAGGTCATCCGCAAAATTTCCTTCACCGGCTCGACCGCCGTCGGCAAGCAGCTCGCTGCGCTCGCCGGCAAGCATATGAAACGGATCACGATGGAGCTCGGCGGCCATGCGCCGGCCATCGTTTTCGAGGATGCGGATGTCGAAGCGGCGGTGAAGCTTCTCGCCGCGGCGAAATTCCGCAATGCTGGTCAGGTCTGCACAGCGCCGACACGATTCCTCGTGCACAGGAATGTCTATGGCGCTTTTCTCGATAAGTTTGTCGCCGCGGCGCAGGCTTTGAAGATCGGCGATGGCCTGCTGCCGGAGACGCAGCTTGGCCCGCTCGCCAATTCGCGCCGTATCGAGGCGATGGAAGCTTTCATCGCCGATGCCATCGGGCAGGGTGCCGAGCTGCGCACAGGCGGCGTGCGGATCGGCAACAAAGGCTATTTCTTCGCTCCGACCGTTCTTGCCAATGTGCCGCTTTCGGCCCGGGCGATGAACGAGGAGCCGTTCGGCCCGCTCGCGCTCGTCAATTCCTTCAATGATCTCGATGCGGCGCTATCTGAAGCCAATAGGCTGCCCTATGGGCTCGCGTCTTACGCCTTCACCCGTTCGGCGGCGATCAGTTCGGCGCTTGCCGCGCGGCTCGAAGCTGGCATGCTCGCCATCAACCAGACGCAAGTCGCTTGGCCCGAACTACCGTTCGGCGGCGTCAAGGAAAGCGGCTACGGCCGCGAAGGCGGCAGCGAGGCGATTGAGGATTATCTCGTCACCAAGTTGGTGACGCAGGCGGCGGGTTAATTCGCCGCTTCCGCCGGCGTGGCGAGTTTGTTCACGAGCGACGCGATTGTCGTGACCGAGCGGAAATTCTCCGGCGTTATGCCCGACTGCGGAATGGTGATGTCGAACGCGGCCTCGATCGCCAGCATCAACTGCACCATGTCGACGGACGTGATGCCCTGGTTGACGAGATCGGCATCCGCATCGACCGGACGATCAATGCCGTTTCTTTTTAAAATGTCCCCGACCAAATCCGTCAGTTTGTCCCGCGCCATGGTCTGCTCCGCCATCAAACTCGATCATATTAGACGCGTTTCTAGCAAAATGAGATGCCAATACAAATAAAATTGTAGCTATTAACTATAGATCGTCACTATTTGTCGCGCACCGGCAATATGCTTAGTTAACTAACGGCAGAATATTCAATGGCGGCGCGAAGCGTAGTCATAGACTAAGCAGACAGTTTGCTTAAATTCTTCGCGATAGAAAGCTCTAAAATCGCGCGAAGCTCCAACTGAAATGGATCAGTGATGACAGGTCGCAACGCCCAGGCGCGCCACGATCCGCTCCATGCCGCGACGCCGGCCGCCGAGTTGAAAATTCGTGTTGAGGCCGTCGCCGAAATCGCTGCTGCTGATGCCAATGCTGTCGATGCAGAAGGACGTTTCCCCGCCGCTGCGATCGAAGCCATCCGTAAAAATCGCTTGTTGGGTCTTTCGGTGCCGGTTGAGTTCGGCGGCGAGGGCGCGAGTTTTGGCGATGTCGCCGACGCATGCTACCGGCTCGGTCAGGCTTGTTCCGCAACGGCGATGATCTTCGCCATGCATCACAGTGCCGCCGCCTGCGTGATCCGCCACGGAAAAGCCAGCACCTGGCACAAGAACTTGTTGCGGCGAATTGCGGACGAGCAATTGCTGGTCGCCTCTTCCACGACGGAAGGGCAGAACGGCGGCAATGTTCGCGCCAGCGCCGCGCCGATCGAACGAGATGGCGACGCGATCGTACTCACGCGAGCGGCGACGGTCATTTCCTACGGCGCCGAAGCCGACGTGATCGCGACCACCGCGCGCCGCGCCGAAGATGCGGCGGCTTCGGACCAAGTGCTCGCGACCTTCGTCAAATCCGATTATGTTCTCGAGCCGCTTTCTAGCTGGAATGCGCTCGGCATGCGCGGCACGACCAGCGCCGGCTTCAGACTCGTCGCGCGCGGCGCGCGCGAGCAGATCGTGCCCGAGCCTTACGAGCGCATCCACGCGCAGACGATGCAGCCTGTTTCCCATCTGCTTTGGGCGAGCGTTTGGACCGGAATCGCGGCCGATGCGGTCGCAAGGGTGCAAGCCTTCATTCGCAAGGCCGCGCGGCAATCGGGCGGTCTGCTGCCTCCTGGCGCGGCGCATTTCACCAAGGCGCGCTCCTCTCTGCAAATGCTGCGTTCCCTGGTCGCCGCGGGCCTCGCGCGTTTCGAGGCCGCAGCCGATGATCCTCAGGCGCTCGCGACGCTCGATTTCCAGTCCGCGACGGCGCTGACCAAGGTCGAGGCGTCGGAGCTCGCCGTCACGACCGTCTTAAGTGCTATGCGTGCCGCCGGTCTCGCCGCCTATCGCAATGACGGCGAATTCACACTCGGCCGGCATCTGCGCGATGTTCTCTCCGCGCCGATCATGATCAACAACGATCGCATCCTTGCGAATGTCGCCAACACGACTTTGATGAGCGGCCTGCCGGCCTCGCTGCGGAGCTGACGAATGAGTGCCCCTTTCAAGAATCCGAGGCTGGAGCCGACATCGAGCGATCCGCTTGGCGCACTCGCCGAGACTCTGTGGCGTCCCCTGGGTGTCGACGGCGTCTATGGGCGTACGGGTGCTTATGAAACAGTCGTCGGTAAGCTCGACGCCTACATTTCGCGGGCGCGTGACACGCGCGCCGAAGTGCTGCGCTTTCCACCGGTGATGAGCCGTCGCGATCTTGAAAAGAACGGCTATCTGAAAAGCTTCCCGAATCTGATCGGCTGCGTTTGTGCGCTGCATGGATCGGAGACCGATATCCGCGCCGCGGCAGAACGGGCCGATGGCAATTGGACGAGCGCACTGTCGCCTGCGGATCTTGTCCTGACGCCAGCCGCCTGTTACCCGCTCTATCCGATCGCGGCGGCCCGCGGGCCGGCGCCGCGCGGCGGCTCTTATTTCGATGTCGCCGCAGATTGCTTCCGGCACGAGCCGTCGCGTGATCTTGATCGCCTGCAATCCTTCCGGATGCGCGAATATGTCTGCATCGGCACTGCGGATGAGGCTAACGATTTCCGCGAAGGTTGGATCGCGCGCGCCAACGGTTTCATCGAGGCACTTGGGCTTTCCTACACAGTTGCGCCAGCGAGCGATCCGTTTTTCGGCCGCACTGGCCAGATGATGGCTGTGAGTCAGCTCCAGCAGGCGCTGAAATTCGAATTGCTCATTCCCGTCCGTTCCGGCGATTCACCGACGGCCTGCGTGAGCTTCAATTATCATCGCGATCATTTCGGTCTGACATGGGGGCTGCGCGATCACGCCGGCGATGTGGCGCATACATGCTGCGTCGCCTTCGGCATGGACCGCCTGGCGCTGGCGCTCTTCCGTGCGCATAGCGTCGATGTCGCGCAATGGCCAGCGAAGGTGCGAGAAACTCTCGCTCTCTAGGCAGTACCACCGGCATCTATGGTCATGACGGTGCCGGAAATGTTGCGGCCGCCGTCGCCGAGCAGAAATTCCACCGCGTTCGCTACGTCCTCGACCTCCGCTAATCGTTGCAGGGCGCTGCGGTGCGCGATCTTGGCGCGATCGTCTTCGCTGATCGCATGCGTCATCTCGGTAGCGATGAAGCCCGGCGCGATCGCGTTGACCGTGATCCCGATTCGGCCGAGTTCCCGTGCGAGAGAGCGGGTGAAGCCGACGAGCGAGGCCTTGGTCGCAGCATAGACGGAGAGGCCGCTGAACCCTGAACTCGCGACGATGGAGGTGATATTGATGATACGCCCGCGGCCATCGGCCAGCATCGCGCGCGAAATATATTTCGTCAGCAGAACCGGCGATATTGTGTTGAGCCGAATCAATTGCTCGATGTCATCATCGGGCATCGTCGCGAGAACGCCGGCCGTACCGATACCGGCATTGTTGACGAGCCCATAGATCGGCCCAAATTCTTTGCGCAGGCGCGCTGCGAGCGCCGGAAGCGCGCCGGTTTCGCTTAAGTCGAAAGGCACGAAAGCGATTTTTCCGGTCGCCGCCTCTTCTGCCTCAGCGATCGCATGCTTGAGCGCGTCGCTTTCACGCCGCGCGATGACGATGGCGCGATAACCTGACTTTGCGAGGCGTCGCGCAATGCCGAGGCCGAGGCCGCGGCTGCCGCCAGTGACGAGAACGTTAAGCATTTTGGCGCACGAGCTTTCCCGCCGGCGTCACGGCGAGCGATGAGACGAATTTGATCGCGGCGGGAACCTTGTGCGCGGGCAGAGCCGTGCGGCAAAAGGCGAGGATGTCTTGCTTCAGCGCATCGCTCGCATCGCCGGGCGCGACCGAATCGTGCAGCACGACATCCGCGACGACGATCGCGCCGGTGATCGGATTGCGCCGTGCGCTGACGAGCGACATCTTGACTCGCGCATGCTTGTTGAGGATTTGCTCGACCTCCTCAGGGTGCACCTTGAGGCCGCCGACATTGATGATGCCGCCGCGCCGCCCAACGAAATAATAGCGGCCGCCGCGCTCGGTCACGAAGTCGCCGCTGTCGATAAAGCCGTCCTTTTCCATCAGCGTTTGGGACCCGCCGAGATAGCGGCTCGCGGTGCGCCGCGAGCGGATGAGCAGCGTGCCGTCGACGACTTTGAAACAGGGATCGCGATCGCTGCTGAGGATTTCAGCGGGAAAACCCTCCAAGCCGTCGTTGACCTCGAAGCCGACCCCTGCCTCTGTCGAGGCATAGGCATGTCCGACGACGGCCTCCGGATATTGCCGCTTCAATGCATCGAGAATGGCCTGATCGGCGATTTCGCCCGAGAGGCGTACATATCGGGGCGTGATGAGACAGCTTTCCGAACTCATCAGCGCGCGGCGCCAATGCGATGGCGTTCCCGAAATATGCGTCACGCCATGCGCCGCGAGCCGGCGCAAATGCTCGGGGACCGGCTCGCTCGCGTCCGACAAGACCATAGATCCATTGCCGAGCAGCGCGCGTAACAGGATTTGCAGACCGCCATAACGGCGGATGTCATAGAACGTCGCCCAGACGGGCGGCGGGACGCCCGGCTGCGTCGGCTTGATCGCGCCTGTCAAAGCCGCCAGCGAATGAACGACCATCTTCGGCACGCCAGTCGTGCCCGAGGTCAACAGAACCCATTCGGTCGCGATCGGTTTGGGGATGGAATTATAGGGGTGTAGCGGCAGATTGCAGGCGATTAGGGGCGGGAGGTCGGCGCCCTCAAATTCGGCCGCGTCGCGATCGGTGACAATCGCCTGCGCTTCGGCCGTCGCAGCAATCGCGGCAAGATGGGCGAGCGGTAGGTCCGGGGGGCAAATGACGAGGCGGCTAACGCTGCCATCGAGCGCGACGAGCGCCTGGGCCGCCGCGAGCTGATCCCGTGTCGCAAGCACCACCGAGCCGCCGGCGAGCGCGCTCGCGCGCTCATCGAGCGTCGTGCCCCGCGCCAAGGCGGCCAGCGCGACGCCGCCATGCGCGCCCCACAACATGCGCCCCGTCCCGGCCGCATTGGCGGCGAGAACCTCGCGCAATGTGCCTGGTTCAGGCAGCGGCATTCTCGTAGAACCTGACGAAGTCGCCTAGCGTGACCGGAAAATCGAGATCGCCAGAGGTCGCGAAAGGGTCATAGCCGAGCTTGTCCTCGAGCCGCGCGACAAGGGTGGCGAAGCCAAGCGAATCGAGCCCGGATTCGGATAAAAGCAGATCGTCGCGTAAGGGCTGGATTTTGAGCTTTTGTTCAGCCGCAATCCGCTCAAACTCGGAGAATATCGTTAACCTAACAGACACGGATACTGCGCTTTCACTTGGCATCTTTGCCGGATACATTAAATTTAAAGGCAATACAATTAGCTAGGGCCTTCATGGTGAATGCGTTATCGCCGGTGCGCCCGACGAGTCTGCGCTGCCGAGAAATCCGGGAAGCCGATCTCGGCGCCGTTGTCGATTTTCTGACGCGTGGCTTTCCGGGCCGCCGGGCCTCTTACTGGACTCAAGGGCTCGCGCGCATGGCGGCGCTGGACGTTCCTGCCGGCTATCCGCGCTTCGGCTTTGTGATGGAGAGTGCGAACGCGCCGATCGGCGTCGTCCTCACCCTCTACCGTCAGTCCGGTGATGCGGCGGAGCCCGTGCGCTGCAATCTTTCGAGCTGGTATGTTGCGCCGGAATTTCGACCTTATGCCTCGCTTTTGATCTCCTTCGTGCTCAAGCGCCGCGACGTTACTTACATCAACATTTCGCCGGCGCCGCAAACATGGCCGATTGTGGAAGCGCAGGGATTCAAGCGCTACGTCGCGGGTCAGTTCGTGGCTCTGCCGGCGCTCGCACTGAACGGTTTTGGGTTCGCCATCGAGCAATTTTCTCCGGGCGCGACCCGCGCAGAATTGTCCGACGAGGAGCGCCGGTGCCTGGTCGATCACGCTGCTTTCGGCTGCCTCAGTCTCGTCTGCCATACCCCAGGCGGGGATCTGCCCTTCGTCTTCACGCGCTTCAGCATCCGCGCGGGCCGTATTCGGCTCCCTTGCGTGCGGCTCATCTATTGCCGCGATTTGGCGGATTTCACCGCTTGCGC
>JARLIV010000082.1 GCA_031291555.1 Methylovirgula sp.
AGCGCGCAAATTGATAAAGCGGCTCAGGTCGTCGAAAGCGCTCGCGACGCGATCAACTATGCCAGCACGCAGGAGGAATCCTGGATGGTGCTCGCGGCCGAAGCGCTGGCCGCCCGCGATGAATCGATCTCGCTCGGGGTCGATGGCACGACGCATAGCGGCGCCTATTATCGCACTTGGCTTGCCTCGACGCTCGCGGCGGCGCCGGTGAAACTCGTCAATCAGGGCCACCAGCCGGTCTCCATCGCGCTAACGACCTCCGGCAATCCGATAACGCCGGAGCCGGCGGCGGGGCAGGGCTATACGCTGGAGCGCGGCTATTATTCGCTCGACGGCGCGCCGCTCGATCCAGCGAAGATCACGCAGAACGATCGCTTCGTCATCACGCTGAAGGTAACGGAGAGCGTTGCGAGCTATTCGCATCTCGTGCTCGACGATCCGCTGCCCGCCGGGCTCGAGATCGACAATCCCGATCTCTACGACGGCGGCGATGTCGATGCGCTCTCCTGGGTCAAGAGCGACGTGCAGCCGACGCATACGGAATATCGCGACGATCGTTTCGTCGCGGCCTTCGATCGCGACGGCCAATCGGCGGCGACGTTCGCCGTCGCCTATATCGTTCGCGCCGTGACGCCTGGACACTATGTCGCCCCGGCGGCGACAATCCAGGATATGTATCGTCCGCAGCGCTTTGCGCGCACGGACTACGGCGCGGTCACGATCACGGCGCCGAAATGAAGCTGCGGCACTGGCTCGTCTTCCTCAGCGTGGCCGCCGTCGCTGCGGGCTTTAGCCTCGCCTGGGCGTGGGACGGCTATTTCGCGAGCCTGCATCCGCTCGACCTCGCGACCGCCGAGCATACGTCGCCCGAAGTTCTCGACCGGGATGGCAAGCTGCTGCGCGCCTTCACCATGCCGGACGGCCGCTGGCGCCTGCCGGTGAGCTTGCCGGATGTCGATCCGCGTTTCGTCGCCATGCTGCTCGCCTACGAGGATCATCGCTTCTACGAACATCACGGCGTCGATCCTGAGGCGCTTGCCCGCGCGGCGGCGCAGTTTGCGACCCGGGGGCGGATCGTTTCCGGCGGCTCGACGGTAACCATGCAGGTCGCGCGCCTGCTGGAGCCGCGCAAGGAGAGATCGGCCGCCGCCAAGCTGCGGCAGATGGCGCGCGCGCTGCAACTCGAGCAGCAATATGCGAAGCCGATCATCCTCGATCTCTATTTCATCCTCGCGCCCTATGGCGGCAATATCGAGGGCGTGCGCGCGGCGAGCCTCGCCTATTTCGGCAAGGAGCCGAAGCGCCTCAGCGTTGCGGAGGCGGCGCTGCTCGTCGCGCTGCCGCAGGCGCCAGAGGCGCGCCGCCCGGATCGCTTCCCAGCGCGAGCACGGGCGGCGCGAGACCGCGTACTGGAGCGCATCTATCGGCGCGGCGTCATCACGCTCGCCGAGCGCGACGAGGCGATGCAGCAGGATGTGCCGCATCGGCGCCTCGCTTTTCCGCATCTGGCGCCGCATGCCGCGGAGGCGGCGCTGCGCGCCGACAAGGAGCACGGCACGCATCGCTTGACGCTTTCGGCCGTCTGGCAGGCTTCGCTTGAGAGACTAGCGCATGAGAGCGCGCAGCGGCTCGGCCCGAAAATCTCTGTCGCTATTCTCGTTGTCGACAATGCGACAGGCGAAATCCGCGCTCATGTCGGCGGCGCGGATTATTTCTCGGTCTCGCGCGCCGGGGCGATCGATATGACGCGTGCCCTGCGCTCACCCGGCTCGGCGCTGAAGCCTTTCATCTATGCGCTCGCCTTCGAATCCGGCATCGCCCATCCGGAAACCGTGCTCGATGATCGGCCGGTGCATTTCGGCCAATATGCGCCGGAGGATTTCGATCTCGGCTTCGAGGGCACGGTGACGGCGCGTCACGCGCTGCAAATGTCGCTCAATCTGCCGGCGGTGGAATTGCTCAATGCCGTAGGGCCGGAGCGGTTTCTCGCGCGGCTGCGCAGCGCCGGCGCCGATGTCGAATTACCGGAGGATCAGCCGCCGGGCCTCGCCATCGGCCTCGGCGGCGTCGGCATCAAGCTTGTCGATCTCGTCAAGCTCTATGCGGGCCTGGCGCGCGGCGGCAGCGTGGCGGTTCTACACGAGCGGGTCATGGGCGCGCTGGCGTCGCATGCGCGCATCTGCGAGCCGGTCTCGGCCTGGTATGTCGCCGATATTCTGCGCGGCGCGCCGCCGCCGGACAATGCGCCCTATAACCGTCTCGCCTTCAAGACCGGCACATCCTACGGCTATCGCGATGCCTGGGCGGTGGGGTTCGACCGCAAGAACACGATTGGGGTCTGGGTCGGGCGGCCGGACAATGCCGCCGTGCCGGGGCTCGTCGGCCGCATCGCCGCCGCGCCGATCCTTTTTGATGGCTTCGCCCGCATCGGCAGCAGTTACGAGATCATCCCGCGCCCGGCCGATGCGCTCGTTGCGCGCACGGCGGACCTGCCGCCGCCGCTGCGGCAATTGCGCGACGATCATGCGGCGGAGGCCAGCGACAGCGACACGCAGACGCTGAAAATCGTCTATCCGCCGAATGATGCCCGCGTCGATCTCGGCCTCTCCGCGCCGGGCGGCAGCG
Source organism: Methylovirgula sp. (assembly GCA_031291555.1). Classification (GTDB taxonomy): domain Bacteria; phylum Pseudomonadota; class Alphaproteobacteria; order Rhizobiales; family Beijerinckiaceae; genus Methylovirgula. Next base: position 2,626 of record JARLIV010000082.1, read on the forward strand.
ATCTCGCGCTGAAGGCGGAAGGCGGCGTGCCACCCTTCCGCTGGATGGTCAATGGCGCGCCGGTCGGTACGCCCGATCTGCGCCGCGATTCCGAATGGACGCCGGATGGCGCGGGCTTCGCCCGCATCTCTGTGATGGACGCCAAAGGCCAGTCCGACAGCGTGCGGGTCAGGCTGCAGTAGCTATACCAACCTTATAGGTATCATCGACAAGAAGAATGTTACGGCACCATCAACGTTAGTTTCATAAGGATGCTTCTGGGTCGGAGTAGTTAAGCTCATGTAAGCTGCAAATCGCCATTCCTCCGCTTCTCGCAAGAAGAGCTTATATCGAATTCCGTCGGAGACGATAAAACGATCACAAGTTGGATAGGATTTCGCATAGTTAGTTGCTTGCTCTGGCGCGTAGCGAAGGCCATCGAAAAGTCGCTTCGATTCTATGATGACTAAGGGTTTGCTCGTGTCCTTTTTATAAACGGTGTCAAAGAGGACAACGTCCATATTCCACCATTCAATCTTAACTCTTTGTTCCGCCCAACCTAAAGAAAGAAGCAGCGGTACAATTAGAAAACTACGGATTTCATGTTCGCTAACGTCTTCTCCGTGAGTTTGATAATATTTAGCCATTCGCCTAAGACGCCAAATAGTGTTGGCGATTAGCTCGGCATTTTGTCCGGGTAAGCCTTTCACGATTAGCGACTCGATGAGCTCATCTACTTCAATCGTCTGAGGATTAGGAGGGATGGGAGCAGACGGGATGTCGCGACCGGTCTGCCAAATAGATTTGATTTCATCGACAACGATTGCCGAGTTTACACGTATAAGTGTTCCTCTTCTGAGTCCCGGAACCACAGTTGATTTAATTGGGGCTTTCCATCGAACTTGACGACAGTGCTGGAGATCCCAGCCCTCTACGTCTCCAAATACCTCTTGAAACAAGTATCCAGAAAGTACTTCGCCGACAGCTATAATTTCCCACAGGCTACCGCTCGGACGCTTAAGTACGACGAGATCACCAATTTGCACCGCTTCAGCGAAAGGCTCCATGAAGGGGCGATAGGCCCAGCTTGAAGGATGATTATAAGCGTCCTTATGTTTAAAGTAATCGCCTTCCGAACCGGGACCAACAAGGATCACCCCGAAGTTCAGGAATACATCCGAGTAGTCACGGCTTCCGTCTCCTGCGGCGACTTGCCATATCGTCATGAAATCTACTCCGGTCGTTTTATTCCTTGGTATAATCCGTGCTTGCCGACACAGGCGCCCATTTCATGATCTCGGTCTGCAGCGCGCCGAGCTTTTCCCCCGCAAGTTGCAGCGCGTCCGAGCCGAGCAGGAGATGCAGCGGCGGTTCCGGCGATTCGACAACCAGCAGCATCGCTTCTGCCGCCTTGCGCGGATCACCCGGCTGGCGGCCATTGCGCTCGGCGAGTCTCTTGCGCGACCAGCCTGCGGAAGGCTCGTAATCCTCAATCGTCCGCTCGACATGCCGCATCGAGCGGCCGGCCCAATCGGTGCGGAAGCCGCCCGGTTCAATGATCGTCACCTTGATGCCGAGGTGTTTCACCTCTTTGGCAAGCGATTCCGAAATGCCTTCGAGCGCGAATTTGCTGCCATGATAGGCGGAGATGCCGGGGAAGGCCGCGAGTCCACCCATCGAGCTGATGTTGAGGATGTGGCCGGCGCGACGCTGGCGCATGAAGGGCAGGGTCGCCTGCATCATGGCGATGGCGCCGAAGACATTGACATCGAATTGCGCGCGGAAATCGGCAAGCGTCGCCTCTTCCAGCGCGCCCTCGAATCCATAGCCGGCATTGTTGACGAGCACTTCGATACCGCTGAGCTTTTCTTCGGCCTCGTTGACGCCGTGATGCACGGCGGCCTCGTCGGTGACATCGAGCAGGATGGCGAAGGCGCGGCCCGGCGCGAGCTTCTCGAATTCGGCTTTGTCCGTCTCTTTGCGGACCGTGCCAGCGACCTTGCCGCCTTTTTCGAGGATGAGTTCAGAGAGCGCGCGGCCGAAGCCGCTGGAAACGCCCGTGATGAGCCAGTTCATCGCAAACTCCTTACTATTCGGAAATTCCTAATTCCCTCATCCTGAGGAGGCCGCGAAGCGGCCGTCTCGAAGGATGAGCAGAAAACGCTCTTTAAGCCGTCCTCATGCTTCGAGACGGGTCCTGCGGACCTCCTCAGCATGAGGGCTTCTCATTGAAAACCGACGACGGGATGCGGCACATAGGGCGCTTCCAGCTTGGCGATCTCGTCCGCCGTCAGCTTGAGCGACAGCGCCGCGACCGCGTCGTCGAGATGGTTGAATTTGGAGGCGCCGACGATCGGCGCGGTGATGCCGTCTTTCTGCAGAAGCCAGGCGAGGGCGACCTGGGCGCGCGGCACGCCGCGGGCCTTGGCGACAGCAGCGACTTGTTCAGCGATCTGGCGGTCGGATTCGAGGCCGTAGAGCGTGCGGCCGAAGACATCGGTATTCTGCCGCTCGCTCGCCTCGTCCCAATCGCGGGTGAGCCGTCCCCGCGCGAGGGGGCTCCAGGGCAGGACGGCGATCTTCTGATCGCGGCAGAGCGGCAGCATTTCGCGCTCTTCCTCGCGATTGAGGAGATTGACGTGATCCTGCATGGAGACGAATTCGGTCCAGCCGTTGAGGCGTGCGATATAGAGCGCCTTGGCGAATTGCCATGCATACATGGACGAGGCGCCGATGTAGCGCGCCTTGCCGGCCTTCACGACATCATGTAGGGCCTCGAGCGTCTCTTCGATTGACGTGCTGTGATCCCAGCGATGGATCTGGTAGAGATCGACGTAACCGACGCCAAGGCGGCGCAGGCTGTTGTCGATCTCGGCGAGAATGGCGCGGCGCGACAGGCCGGCGCCATTCGGCCCCGGATGCATGCGGCCATGCACCTTGGTCGCGATCACCACCTCTTGGCGCGGAGCGAAATCTTTCAGCGCGCGGCCGACGATCTCCTCCGACGTGCCGTCGGAATAGACGTTGGCGGTATCGAAGAAATTGATCCCGAGTTCGAGCGCCTTCTTGATGATCGGCCGGCTCTTTTCCTCATCGAGCGTCCAGGGATGCGGCCCGCGCCCCGGCACGCCGAAGGTCATGCAGCCAAGGCATATTTTGGACACTTCAAGGCCGGTGTGGCCGAGTTTCACATAGTCCATGTCTTGCGAACTCCGAAAGCAAACGGCCGCGAATGATGCCGCGGCCGCGTCAGCAAGGTTACACTGGTATCAAACCAGCTTGAGACGAACCGGGACGTTGCCGCGCAAGGCATTGGAATAGGGGCAGACCTGATCCGCCTTCTGGATCAATTGCTCGGCTTCTTCACGCGGCAGGCCGGGCAGCGAAATGTCGAGTTCGACATCAAGGCCGAAGCCGCCTTCCGAACGCGGCCCAATGCCGACAGTGCCGGTCACCGTCGTATTGTCCGGCACTTTCGGACCGCCCTGCGTGGCGACAAATTTCATCGCGCTGAGGAAGCAAGCGGAATAGCCGGCCGCAAACAGTTTTTCCGGATTGTTGCCGGGCGCGCCATTGCCGCCAAGCTCCTTAGGGATTGTCAGACTGACATCGAGCGTGCCGTCTTCCGTGCGCGCATGGCCATCGCGGCCGCCGGTGGCAGTGGCTTTCGTGCGGTAGAGGACATTGACCGACATGGCGTACTCCTTTGGAAATCGCCGTGCGACAAATCTCGGATGATGAAGGCCGGCTTCTGGCGAAGGGCCGGCGGGCTTTTATCCTGGGCTCCGGAGTTTCAGGCAAGGGCACGCCCGGCGAGAGCGCACCTTCGGGAGCGGGACTGAGATAAACGAACGCGGCGCGCGGAACTTGTCTCATATTGCCCAAATCCGGACCCGCGGCCCCGACCCATGCTGCCGCGGCCGGATTGGAGCCGCTTGCGCCTATGCGGCAAAAAAGGAATAGTCGCCTTCGCACGCACTCAACGATTCTCGTCCCTATCGCCTTGAAAGAGGCCGAATTTCCCGCCAAACGTGTCACGTCCTGCGAAAATGCGTGCAGATGGAAACCGCAGGCTTTGGTCGCGATCCGTCAGGACTTACAAGCGGTTGCTCATGCGCATCGTCTCCACCTGCCTGTCCCCCGTCGCTGCGATTCTGGCGATTTCGCTGGCGGTCGCGCCCGCCGGCGCGGAGACCATCTTCGCGCGTTATTCGGTGAGCCTTGTCGGGTTCAGGATTGGTGAGGCTAATGCAAAGGGCGCGGTCAGCGCCGCCGCTTATCGCGTGGCTCTCGATGCGCATCTGACCGGCCTTGCCGCCTGGCTCGCGCATATGCGGATTGCGCTGGTTTCTTCAGGCGAGATTCATCGCGGCAGCGTCCTGCCCAACGCTTACGCAACGACAGCCGCGACCGCTCGCGACACACGCACGGTTCGCATGGCGCTCGAAGGTGGCAATGTGCGCGCCGTCGACATTTCGCCGCCGCTTGAAGACGAGTCGATCCGCATCCCGGTTTCATCCGCCGACAAGCGCAATATCCTCGATCCGACGAGCGCGCTGATCATGGCGGTCCCTGCCGGTGAGCCGCTTGTCGGCCCAGCCGCTTGCAACCGGACGCTGCCCATCTATGACGGGGTCGTGCGGTTCGATCTGACGATGACCTATACGAGCACGCGCAATGTATCGGTGACGGGCTATGACGGGCCGGTTTCCGTCTGCGCGGTTCGCTACAAGCCCATCGCCGGCCATCGCTATGATTCGCGGTCGACAAAGTTCATGGCCGAGAACCACGATATCGAGGTTTGGCTGGCGCCGATCGAGCGGGCACATGTCGTCATCCCGTTTCACATCGGGCTGCGGACGATGGCCGGCATGGCCTATGTCGATGCGATCGAGATGCACCTCGAACCTAGCGGCAAGACGCTCAAAGCCGATCGCTGATCGGCGCGAGCCCGCCGACACGCGATCCTACGATTTCGTCGCTTCCGTCTTCTGATCGAGATGCGCGCGCATCCGCGCCAAATAGCTGGAAAGCTCCGGGTATTTCTGCGCGGCCGCTTTCAGTGGTGTTTCCACCGGCACATCGAGGATATTGGTGAGGAAGGCATAGAGCGTGGCGTCATAGGACGTGGGCCGCTCGCCGAGGGCGAAGCCACCCGGCGCGATAGAGGCAGATAAAGCCTCCAAATCCGCCGCGCCATGGGCGACGACCTCTCGCGGCGCATAGCGGCCATAGCCTTGCCCATGAAGGGCGCGCCGCACGCCGCGCCGCGCCTTTGCCGCCACGGCGTCGCGTACGAGCGGCGGCGCCGCGCCGAACAGGGCCGGTTTGATGACCTTCCATCCGTCCGGGTCGATCCAGCGCTCATAGAGGATCACGAAATACAGGCTCTCCTCGCAACAGCGGCGGATCAGATGGCCTTTGGCGCGTTGCGCCGCATCGAGCCCCTGATCGAGCCGGTCGCCGAAGCGCTGTTTCAGATAGCCGATGATGAGCGCGCTATCGGGGATTTTTTCCGGCCCGTCGCTGAGAAAGGGCAGCTTGCCGCGCGGCGCGCGCAGCGGCAGCGAATCGACGGTGCGGAATTCTATTCCCGCCAGCCGGCAATAGGTTTCAGCCTTCAGGCAAAAGGGGCTGGGGTTGAACGGCCACGGGCTCGGAAACACATGTAGGTCAATCATGGCGTCGGACCGAAATTGATGCACGTATCGCTTCGGCAAAAAGCGGCTAGGCGGGCATGTCCGTCAAGGGTCCAGGGGCCGGCAAATATCGGCGCGACCCCGGCTTGACAAAGGGCGGCTTCGGAGTCCGTCACGAATCTGCGGCAGCACTGATGCGCGAGGCTTGAATCGGCACTATTTTTACAATCTATAGAAGCCACCGTTTGTGGCGCGCAATATCTTGCGGTGAACAAAGATGGATTCGGCGCCGGTCAGCGATTCGGGCGCGATTCGTTCGCCGCGCGTTCGAAGTGTCAACGAAAATGAGCGCTACCCACAGTATTTTGCTGCAGATTGAGACAGGTCCGGCCTGTTTTACGACGCTTGCGCAAATATCTATGTCTGGGCTGTTAGCCTTGGCCACGCTTGCCGATGTGGCCCGCGCGGCGCATATCAAACGCGCCGGAGCTGGCGTAGGCGCGCTGCCGCCGAAAGATTGAAAAAATGAACCTCCCCATTTCCGGCCCGCATATTCATCCGCTGGAGCGCGCGCGCGGCGTGCGGATCGTCCTCGGGCCGACCAATACCGGCAAGACGCACTACGCCATCGAGCGGATGCTGGCGCATCGCAATGGGATGATCGGCCTGCCGCTGCGGCTGCTCGCGCGCGAGGTCTATAATCGCGTCGTCGAGAAGGTCGGGCCGGCGGCGGTCGCGCTCATCACCGGCGAGGAAAAGATCAAGCCCGAGGCGCCGCGCTATTGGGTCTCGACGGTCGAAGCCATGCCGCGCGATCTCAATCTCAGTTTCGTCGCCGTTGACGAGGTTCAACTCGCGGCCGATCTCGATCGCGGCCACATTTTCACCGACCGTCTGCTGAACCGGCGCGGCACCGAAGAGACGTTGCTGATCGGCGCTTCGACCATGCAGCGTCCGCTAGAGCAGCTTCTGCCCGGCGCGCCGATCATCTCGCGGCCGCGCTTCTCCAAGCTCTCCTTCGCCGGCGAGCGCAAAATCGCGCGGCTGCCGCCGCGCAGCGCCATCGTCGCCTTCTCGGTCGAGGAGGTTTATGCGATCGCGGAATGGATACGGCGTCAGCGGGGCGGCGCGGCCGTCGTGCTCGGGGCTCTGTCGCCGCGCACGCGCAATGCGCAGGTGGAGATTTATCAAAACGGCGACGTAGATTACATCGTCGCCACAGACGCCATCGGCATGGGCCTCAATCTCGATGTCGATCACATTGCTTTCGCGGGCGATCGCAAATTTGACGGCTGGCAATATCGCCGCCTGACGCCGGCGGAATTCGGCCAGATCGCCGGCCGCGCCGGCCGGCATATGCGCGACGGCACGTTTGGCACGACGGGCCGGTGTCCGCCCCTCGACGCCGATCTCGTCGAGGCGCTCGAGGAGCATCGTTTCGAGCCGGTCACAATGTTGCAATGGCGCGATAGCAATCTCGACTTTTCGTCCATCGCGGCGCTTGGCGCATCGCTCGACCGGCAGCCGCGAGACTATGGCTTGACGCGCGCGCCGCTTGCCGAAGATCAAATGGTGCTTGACATTGCCGGACGGGACGAGAATGTCCTGCGGGCGACCAAGACCGCGGCCGATGTGGCGCGGCTTTGGGATGCCTGCCAAATTCCCGATTACCGCAAGCTGTCGCCGGCAGCGCATGCGGAACTCGTACTTTCGATTTATGGTTTCATTGTCCGCGCCCGCCACATTCCCGAAGACTGGTTTGCGCGGCATATTCACGAGCTCGATCGTGTTGATGGAGACCTTGACACGCTGTCGGCGCGGATCGCCCAGGTCAGAACCTGGACCTTCATCGCCAATCGCCCCGATTGGCTCCGCGATCCGGAGCATTGGCAGGAGGCCGCCCGTCAGGTAGAGGACAGGCTGTCGGACGCGTTGCACGAACGCCTCGCCCAAAGGTTCATCGACCGGCGGACGAGCGTCCTGATGCGTCGCTTGAGAGAGAACGCGATGTTGGAAGCCGAAATCACCCCAGGCGGCGACGTGCTGGTCGAAGCCCAGCATATCGGGCATTTGTCGGGATTTCGTTTCACGGCCGATCCGCAGGCCGATGGCGAAGCCGCCAAGGCGTTGAACGCAACGGCGCAGAAGGCCCTGGCGAGTGAAATCGAGGGCCGCGCGCGGCGCGTGCATGAGGCGGTCGACGAGGCTTTCGTCCTCGCCAATGATGGCGTCATCCGCTGGCTTGGCGAGGCCGTCGCCAAGATCGTGCCGGGCGAACACATTCTACAGCCGCGCATTGCCATTCTTGCCGACGAGCAATTGACCGGCGCGTCTTTGGAACTCGTCCAGAAGCGTCTCGATCTCTGGCTCGCGCAGCATGTCAAGAAATTGCTGGGACCGCTCAACGAGCTCGAAAATGGCGAGGGGCTTGAGGGCATCGCGCGGGGTGTCGCCTTCCGCATTGCCGAGTCGCTCGGCGTGCTTGAACGCGCGCAGGTCGCCGAAGACGTCAAGAGCCTGACGCAGGAAGCGCGCGCGACCTTGCGCAAGCTCGGCGTGCGCTTTGGCGCCTATCATCTTTATCTGCCGGCGCTGCTGAAACCGGCGCCGCGCGCCTTCGCGGCGCAGCTCTGGGCGTTGCGCAATCCGAGCGCCGAGAGCGGCCAGAACCAGGCCGACGTTCCGCATCTCGCAGCTTCCGGGCGCACGTCCTTTCCCGCCGATAAGGCGATCCCGAAAGGCTATTATCGCGCCGCCGGCTTTCACGTTTGCGGCGAGCGCGCCGTGCGGGTCGATATTCTCGAACGGCTCGCCGACCTCATCCGTCCGGCGATCGCTTACCGGCCGGGCACGACCCCCGGCAATCCGCCCCCAGGCACGGCTGACGGCGACGGCTTTGTCGTCACCGTTGCGATGACCTCGCTTGCGGGCTGCTCGGGCGAGAGCTTTGCCGCGATTCTGCGCGCGCTCGGCTATCAGAGCGAACAGCGCCAGGGTCCGGCGATCACCGTGCCGTTGCTGCCCAAGGCCGCGACCGAGCCTGTGGCGCCGTCGGCGCCGCCCGAATCGGCGGCGGAGCATGCGGCGGAGCATATTGTCGTCGAGACGGTTGAAAGCGCCGCGGCGCCGGATGCTGTGACAGAACCCGAACCCGTTGATTCCTTCGCGGCGCCCGCGGACGAAGCGGCAGAGGTCGCCGAAACCGCTGCGCCGGAAGAACCTGTCGCGGCGGAGCCGGAGCCGGTCGCGGAGGCCGTTTTGGCGGAGGCCGCAGCGGAGCCGGCGCCGGGCGAGGCCGAGCTGGCGGTCGCCGCCACCGATGGCGCAGCCGTAGAAGCCGCGCCGAGCGAGCCCGCGACCATCGAAGTCTGGCGTCCGTTCCGCCATCGCCAGGCCCGCCGGCCGGCGCGTCCGCAGCGCCACGCTGCGCGAAGCCACCGGCCCCCGCAGGCGCCTGCGGCGGCCGCCGAGGCCAGCGCACCACCGACAGCATCGGAAATGCCGCCTCTCGAGCATCGCCGGCCGCCTCGCCGGCACCGGCCGGGGGCCGAGGCGGCTGCCGCGGGCGGCGCGCATCGCCCGGACGATCGGCGCGACAAAAAACGTGATTTTTCGTCAAAGGAAGCGCATCGCGGCGCGCGCAATGGTGAAACGCGCGGCAAAGGCCAATGGACCTCGGCCGAAAGGCCGCGCGAGCGTCAGCCGGATCCCAATTCGCCCTTTGCCAAGCTGGCCATACTCAAACAGCGGATGGAAGAGGGAAAGACCTGAGCCAAGGCCATATTGGCGTTTTCGCCGCACAGGCGCGCGGACCGCATTGGGACTTTCCCGGCAAGGTCATGGCGTGGTATTCGAAAAGTGACCGGCCAAAGCCCCGCGCTCTGCTGCTGGTAATCGCAGAACACTCTTGGAAAAAGGGGGTTATCGGTGGAAAGCAACGTTCCCGAGCAGAAGGGTGAACTCGTCAAGGAGATCGTTGACGTGATCGTCTCCGAAGGGATGATCGATCGCGACAAGGTCAAGATGGATGCTTCGATCGAGAGCTTGGGTCTGAAGTCTATAGACATCGTCATGATCCTGACCGCGCTCGAAGAGAAGTTCGACGTCTATATTCCCATGGACGGTCCCTTCCACGAGGCCAAGGATGTCCAAAGCCTGATCGATGCGATGGCCAATTACATCAGCAAAGAAAAGACCGCCTGAATGGCTCAGCGGCGGGTTGTGATCACGGGCAATGGCGCGATTACGTCTTTAGGCATCGGAGCTAAGGCACTTTGGGAGGCATCACGCGACGGACGCCCCGGCGTGCGCGAAACGCGCTTCGTGCGGCCCTATCCCGGCCGGATCAAAATCTCCGCGCAAGTCCCTGAATACGACGCGACGCTTTACCTCGACAAGGATACGCTCGCGCTCTGCGATCCGGTGATCGAATATCTGCTGATCGCCACCGACGAGGCGGTTCAGCAGGCGGGCCTGTCGCGAGACGATTTGCGGGGGCCGCGTACTGCCGCGATCATCGGCACCGGCATTGCCGGGATGCACACGATCGAGGAAGGCCTGTACACGGTCTTCAGCCAGCAGGTGCGGCCCAACCCGCTGACGATCCCGCGCCTGATCCCCAGTTCGTGCCCGGCGATGGTTAGCATGCGCTACGGTACGACGGGCCCGGCCTTTGCCGTCGGTAGCGCCTGCTCCTCTGCAACACAGGCGATCGGCCTCGGCGCGCAGATGATCCGCGCCGGCCTTGTCGACCGCGCCATCGTCGGCGGTACCGAAGATTGCATCACGGTGGGGACGATGCTCGCCTGGGAGGCGCTGCGCGTCTTGACGCCGAATTTCTGCCGGCCCTTTTCCAAGGACCGCAATGGCATGGTGATCGGCGCGGGCGCGGGCGTGTTCATCCTCGAGGCGGAGGAGATTGCCGCGCAGCGCAACGCCTATGTCTTGGCCGAGCTTGCGGGCTATGGCACGACAAGCGACGCGAAGGATCCTGTGCGACCGGACGTCAACGGCGCAGCCGCCTGCATGCGCAATGCGATCGCAGACGCGGGCGTGACGCCCGATGAAATCGACTACATCAATGCGCATGGCACCGGCACGACCGTCAACGACATCACCGAGTCGGAGGCGATCGGCCTCGTCTTCGGCAAGCGCGCGCCCCACGTGCCGGTTTCTTCGACCAAGCCGGTGCATGGCCACGGCCTCGGCGTCGGCGGCGCTTTCGAGCTGATCGTGACGCTCGGTGCGCTGCGCGAGAATATCGCGCCGCCGACCATCAATTGGCGCGTCGCCGACGAGAAATGCCCGGTCGATTGCATCCCCAACGAGGCGCGGCCGATGCCGATCAATGTGGCTATGTCGAATTCTTTCGCCTTCGGCGGGATCAATGCGACGCTGGTCGTGCGGCGGTTCGATGCCTAGCGCGACGGCTGGGGGCCGCCATGTCGGTTGAGCGTGCGCTCGGCACTTTCACGGTTCGGGCATCGGCGGCGGAAGCAGATGCCTTTCGCCGTGAAACGGGCGGCACCGGCCAAAAGATTCCTTTCACCTTTCCCGTCCGCTGGCTGGCGCGGCCGGATTTTCACGCCGCTGCGGCGGAGATGATCGGCGACAATAATTGGGTGCCGATCCATGAATCGCAAAGCTTCGATTATCGCGAGCCGCTCGTGGCCGATGTCGATTATGCGATGACAGTGAAGATGCAGCGGCAGACGGAGCCGTCGCGGATCGTTCTCCTTGCCGATGTCGGCGCGTCCGGCGAGGCGCCTGCGCTCAGCATGGAAATGATCTTGCGGATCGTACCGTTGCCGAAGGGGGAAGCCGCGTGACCCCCGCGCTCGCACAATTGCCTTCCGCGTTTCCGAAAGCTGGCGATAAGCTGCCGCCGCAGACATTCGGGCCTTTCGACATGCCGCGTCTTGCCCGTTATGCCGAGGTCTCCGGCGATACCAATCCGATCCATCTCGATGCGGCGCTCGCGCAGCAGGCGGGTCTTGCGGCGCCGCCGGTTCAAGGCATGTTGCTGATGAGCGCTTTCGAGCCGGCGCTTGCGGCCTGGCAGCCGGGCCTCGTTCTGCAACGGCTCACAGCCAAATTCCTGCGCCCGGTGCTTGCCGGCGAGAGCATCATAGTCTCGGGCCGCGTTGCCGATGTGGCCGTCGGCCGCGCGACGCTCCGCCTGATGGCGCACAACGCGCAGCGCGAGATCGTTGTTCTTGGGGAAGCCGTGCTCGTGGCGGGTGGGGGCCGACATCCGCCCGCCCCCCCCCCCCCCCCCCCCCACGCGCGCCGCCACCGCCCGGCGGTTGCCGGTTGCGGCGCCGGTGATGAGTACGGGGCGCGGGGGGGGGCCCATACCCGGCCCCAGCCGCCACGAGCACGGCTTCCCCAAGAACGACGATCTCGCGCTGCGCGTTGTGCGCCA
>JARLIV010000083.1 GCA_031291555.1 Methylovirgula sp.
ATCACCGAAGAAAGCCTGCTGGAACCGGCGCGGGCCAATTATCTGCTCGCGATCATGCGGACGCAGCGCGGCGGCAAGGCCACATTCGGTCTGGCGAGCGTCGATATTTCGACCGGCGCCTTCTCCATCATGGAAGTGGAAAGCGCGGCGCTGAGCGCCGAGATCGCCCGCATCGGCGCCGCCGAAATCGTCGCGCCAGAATCGCTTGCCGACGATCGCGACTTTTCCCGCCTCGTCGCGGATATGGGCATTCCGCTCTCGCCCATCGGCCGCGCGCTCGATGACCCCGCCGCGGCCGCGCAGCGCCTGTGCGATTACTTCGGCCTCGCCACGCTCGACGGCCTCGGCAATCTCTTGCAGGCAGAGACCGCCGCAGCCGCGCTCGCCGTCTTCTATATCGAGCGCACGCAGCGCGGCGCGCGCCCCGCCCTGAGCCTGCCCACGCGGATGCGTTTCGACGCGCATATGGAGATCGATGCCGCAACGCGCGCCAATCTCGAACTAACGCAGACGCTCTCCGGCCGACGCGATGGCGCTCTGCTCGCTGCCATCGATCAGACGGTGACGCCTGGCGGCGGCCGTCTGCTCGCCGAGCGGCTCTCCGGGCCGCTGACCGACGAAGCAGCGATCCAGCGCCGGCTCGACGCGGTCGCTTTTCTGCGCGACGACAGCGACCTGCGCAGCGACCTGCGCGACTGTCTGAAAGCGGCGCCCGATATCGTGCGGCCTCTGTCGCGCCTCGCCTTGCAGCGTAGCGGGCCGCGCGATCTCGCGGCGATCCGCGATGCATTGCGCGCCGCGGAGGCGATCGCCGCGCGTCTCGATGCTGTCGCGGCGCTGCCCGATGACTTGAAGGACGCCGCGCGCAAGGCGGCAAGCGCCGATCCCGCCATCGCAGCGCGGCTCGCCGACGCGCTGGCGGGCGACTTGCCGCTGAAGACGCGCGACGGCAATTTCGTGCGCCCCGGATTCGACCCCGATCTCGATGCGCTGCGCCGGCTGCGCGACGAGAGCCGCAAGATCATCGCCGAATTGCAAGCGCGCTATGCCGCGCTCGCCGAGATCAAGCAGCTCAAGCTCAAGCACAATAATTTTCTCGGTTTCTTCATCGAAGTGCCGCAGGCGCAAGGCGAAAAACTGCTGAAGGCGCCGTTCAATTCGACCTTCGTGCATCGCCAGACGATGACCGACGCGATGCGTTTCTCGACCACGGAACTGGCCGAGATCGAAGCGAAAATGTCCTCCGCCGCCGATCAGGCGCTGGCGCGGGAGATCGGCATTTTCGATGCGCTCGCGACGCAGATTCTGGCGGCCGAAGCCGCCATCAAATCCGTGGCCGAGGCTCTCGCCGCCATTGATGTCGCGGCGGCGCTCGCCGAGCTGGCCGAGGCGCGCGACTGGGCGCGGCCGGAGATCGACACTTCGCTCGATTTCATCATCGAAGCGGGCCGTCATCCGGTGGTCGAGGCGGCGCTCGCCCGCGAGGGCAAGCCCTTCGTCGCCAATGATTGCGAACTCTCCGGCAACGGTGACGGGCCGGGCCTGATCGCTATCATCACCGGCCCGAACATGGCCGGCAAATCGACCTATCTGCGCCAGAACGCGCTGATCGCCATGCTGGCGCAGATGGGCTCCTTCGTGCCGGCGGCGCGCTGCAAGATCGGCATCGTCGACCGGCTGTTCTCGCGCGTCGGCGCCGCCGATGATCTGGCGCGCGGGCGCTCGACCTTCATGGTCGAAATGGTCGAGACCGCGGCGATCCTCAACCAGGCGGGCGAGCGCTCGCTCGTCATCCTCGATGAGATCGGGCGCGGCACCGCGACTTTCGACGGCCTCGCCATCGCCTGGGCGGTGATGGAACAGCTGCATGCGAAGAACCGGTCCCGCGCGTTGTTCGCGACGCATTTTCACGAGCTGACGCATCTGGCCAAACAGCTCGAGCGCGTCGTCAATCTCACCATGCGCGTGGCGGATTGGAAGGGCGATGTGGTCTTCCTGCACGAGATCGTGCCGGGCGCGGCCGACCGCTCCTATGGCATCCAGGTCGCCAAGCTCGCCGGCCTGCCGCCGGGGGTGGTGAAGCGGGCGCAAACGCTACTCGCCGAATTCGAAGCCGGCGACCGGCGCAAGCCTCTCAAACCCGTCGCCGATCTGCCGCTCTTCGCGGCCGCGCCACCCGCGCCAGCCGCACCGAGCGACGTGGAGCGCGCGCTCGACGACATCGACCCGGACGAACTCTCGCCGCGCGAGGCGCAGGCGGCGCTCTTCAAGCTCAAGGCGTTGCGGGAAAAAGACGAATAATTCGTCATTGCGAGGGTAGCGAAGCAATCCATTCAGCTTGCCGTCATGCGCGGACTTTGACCCGCGCATCCAAGCGCCATCCGTTACGATCAAGGCGAGTGTCTGGATGGCCGGGTCAAGCCCGGCCATGACGCGCGCCCTGCTAAGATCCATGCATCAGGCTGCCGATGATCTTCGATGTATAATCGACCATCGGCACGATGCGGGCGTAATTGAGCCGTGTCGGCCCGATGACCCCGAGCACACCCACAACCCGCTGCTGCTCGTCGCGGAAGGGCGCGGCGATCATCGACGAGCCAGAGAGCGAGAAGAGCTTGTTCTCCGAGCCGATGAAGATGCGCACCCCCTCGCCGCCCTCGGCTCGGCTGAGCAGGTCGATCACATCCTTCTGCGTCTCGAGATCGGCGAAGAGCAGGCGGATGCGCTCCAGATCCTCAAGCGCGGTTAGATTTTCGAGCAGATTGGCATGGCCGCGCACGATGAGCTGCTGGCCCTGGCTGCTGGTATCGACCCAGCTCGCCAAGCCCGCCGCGACAAGCCGCGCGGTCAATTCGCCAAGTTCCGCCTCCGCGGCGGCAAGGCCAGCCTCGATCTCCGCCTTGGCCTCGGCGAGCGTGCACCCGGCAATGCGGGCATTGAGATAATTGCCAGCTTCGATCAGCGCAGAGGCCGGCAGATCGCGCGGCGTCTGGACGACGCGGTTTTCGATCGAGCCGTCGGCGGCAACGAGAACCGCAAGCGCCCGGTCCGGATCGAGGCGGACGAATTCGATATGTTTGAGGCGCGCATTCTCCTTTGTCGTAACGACGACGCCGGCGCTGCGGGTGAGGCCGGAGAGCATGCTCATCGCATCGCTCAACACCGCGTCGAGGGCATGTTCCTTCGATGAGGCGCGGACCTGCGCCTCGATCTGCGCGCGCTCCTGCTGGCCGATGTCACCGATCTCGAGCATCGCATCGACAAAGAAGCGCAGCCCCCGCTCCGTCGGCATTCGGCCGGCACTGATATGCGGCGCATAGATCAGCCCAAGCTCTTCCAAATCCTGCATCACGTTGCGGACCGAGGCGGGCGAGAGCGTGATTGGCAGAAGCCGCGTGAGCTGGCGCGAGCCGACCGGGCCGCCATAGGTCAGATAAGACTCGACGATATGGCGGAAAATCTCGCGCGAGCGCTCGTTGAGCTGCCCGAAGCCGCTCGAATCCGGTGAGATCGTCCTGCGCGAAGGGTCAAAACGCTCGGTCATAAACTCTGGTCCGCTGCCGGCATAAAGGATTTTCTAATCCCGCCAATAAGATGGCTGGCGCAGCCCCAGGATGCAAGCCGCCGCCGCGGCGTCAGGCCCGGGAAAGATTGTTAAGATTCACTCGCTCCGCTCAGAAGGCTTTCTCATGGCACAGGCATTGGCCGAAGCGAAGATTGAGGGGCGGGAGGACGCCCGCGCCAAGGCGCTGCTGCAAATGGCGGTGGCGGAGGCCTTTGCCTGCTTCGCCGCCGGCGCCATGGCCAAGGCCTGCGCCCATCTCGACGAGGTGCAGCATCTCGCCGCCGCCAGCGATGCGGCGAGCTATGTTTTCGGCCTGTTCTATTTCAACACCGGCGATTGGACCCTGGCGCTTTCCTGGTTCGAACGCGCCATCGCCCTCAACCCTGGCCATCTCGATGCCGGAAAGGGCCGCGCCGTCGCCTTGCAGAGGCTCGGCCGCATCCGTGAAGCCCTGAGCGCCTTCGAGACCGTTGCGCGCGACAATCCGGCCGACGCCGAAGCCGTGCATATGAGCGGCGTCATCCTGCAAAGCCTCGGCAAGACCGACGCGGCGCTCGCCGCTTATGATCGCGCCCTGCGCGTCAATCCGGATTATTGCGACGCGCTGGTCAATCGCGGCGCTTTGCTCGAACAGGCAGGGCAGATCGTGGAGGCGCTCGCCTCCTTCGACCGCGTCATCAAGCTGCGGCCGCAAGATGCGGTCAATTATTTCAATCGCGGCTGCGTGTTGCAAAAGGCCGGCCGTTTCGAGGCGGCGCTCGCCGATCACGAGGCCGCGGCGCGGCTTGATCCCGCGCACCCCGAAAACGAGGTCAACCGCGGCAATGTCCTGCAGAAGCTCGGCCGCCAGGCCGAGGCGCTCGCCTGCTACGATGCGGCGTTGCAGATGCGGCCGCATTATCCGCAAGCCCATTACAATCGCGGCATCGCCCGGCAAAGGCTCGGACGCCTC
>JARLIV010000084.1 GCA_031291555.1 Methylovirgula sp.
AAACGTCGCCGGCGAAGCGGTGCAGCGGGCCGCGGAGGAATTTGGCCACGCCCGCGCTTTCCGCCTGCAAGGCGCGGCCGAGAACCGCGCTGAACGCGGCGAAATAGCCGCCGCAATCGACGAAATTTGGCGGCAGATCCGGCGGATTGGCCAGCGCCAGCGTGCCGCGGCGCATCAGGTAGCCGGGGTTGCGGCCGACCGCGCCGAGCACGATGAGCGTGCCGGCAACGAGACGGCTCGCCAGCCAATCGCCGGCATCGCCCTCGACGATGATCGTGCCGCGGCGCAGGCGGTCGCCGGCCCGCTCGCCGACCGTGCCACGCACGATCAGCAGGCCGCCGCTCATGCCGTGAAGCTCGCCCTCGCGCGGTGCGGCGAGAAAGTCGCCCGCATCGCCCTTGATCTCCAGTCGGCCGCTTTCGAGGCCGGAGCCGGCATAGGGGCCGACATGGCCGGTGACGATGACTTCGCCGCCCGCCAGCTTGCGGCCGACATTGCTGCCGGCATCGCCGCTGAGAACGACGCGGCCGCTCTTCGAGCCATGGCCGAGATTGTCGAAGCGCTCGGAGCCGCCTTCGAATCGTATTTCTTCGACGCTGCCGGGCCGGATGCGGAAGATGTCACCGGCTTTCGCCGGCTCCTTGGTCGTCGCCAGATCGATATCGGCGATCTCCTTCGCGCTCTTGCCTTCGAGCAGATGCGGCACCAGCGGCGAAAGATCGAGCCGCTGCGGCGGCTGCGCTTTGAGCGTTAGAACAAGCGTCACGGCGCCAATTCCTTCAAATGAAAATGGAAGGGTCCGAGCTTGCCGCCGTAATTGCCGGCGCTGACGCGGCGGGCGCCTTTCTTCGGACCAAGCTTGACGATGGCGGCGAGCCCGGCGCGCATGGAATCCGCGACGGCGGTCTCGGTCAGCCCGTCGATGACGATTTCGAGCACGCAGCCGAGATCATCATCGAGCTCGGTCGCGACCTGGCCGCGCAGCGTCGGGCAGAAGGCATCGTTGGTCGAAGCGTGCAGAACCTTGTAGCGCGAGCCGACCTTGGAGCCGGAGCGCACGATGCCGCCGGGGAAGGGCAGGATCGCGCCCTTCACCTTGTTCATGGCTTCGACTGCGGCCTCGGCAGCGCGCAGGGTCGATTCGTAATCGGCGCCGCAGATCAAGAGATTGCCGCCGCCGACCGCGGCCTTGGTCATGCCGGTCGTGGCCTCGACGAGGAATTCGCCATCCATCACCGGGATGCGCCAGAAATGCCGGCCGCCGAACTTCTTCGAAATCTGCCAGCCGTCGCCGAAATAGCGCAACAGACTGCCGAGCTTCAATTCGTCCGGCGCGGTGAGGTCGGCGAAACAGGCCGAGCCCGGCGAAGTCAGCACGCATTGGCCGACGCGATTGGTGAGCTGGTTCTGCAATTCGGTGCTGGACATGGCGAAGATCAGCACGCGCACGCCCGGCCGCCCGTCCGGCGTGTCGCGCGGGTCGACTTCGCCGTCGATGCCCGCCTCGACGCCGCAGCCGATGACCGAGGTGGCAAAGCCGGTCAATGTCACGGCGGCCTGGCGCGCCCATTTGCGGTTGGGCCCGGTGATGAGGATCGCCGTGCCGCGCATCGGGAAAGCTTCGGCGAAGCTATCGTCGATGCGCACGCCGTTGCGGGTTATCCCTGGCATGCAACCTCCTCAAAGGCATGGTCGAGACCGATCGTGTGCTCGGGCACCTTGAACAGATCGCGCGAGAGGCCATAGGCCGCGTCGTAATAACGGGCGAGGCGCCGGTCGATGTTGGAATCATAGCTCGGCTGCGCGGTCAGCGCGCGGCCGGTGCGGTAGTGGGTGACCTTGCCGTCGCGGACGACGAGGTCGCCGTCCTTGAAGACGAGATGCGCATGACGGAAAGCCCGCGCCCGGTCGGCCGGGTCGTCGTCGTAGATCGCGACATCGGCGAGCGCGCCTGGGGTCAGGTGCCCGCGGTCCATGAGGCCGAGGAGCTTGGCCGGCGCGACGCGCGTCATGGTCGCGATCTCGCTGAAGGAATATTCGCGCTCGATCGAGGGAAGCGTGGTCTGCTCGAGAGCTTCCTTCGGAACGTCGGCGAGCCATTTGTTGCGCAGATCGCGGCTCATGATCAACGCGAACAATTCCGGATAGGTTGTATAGGGCGCGCCGTTCGGGTGGTCGGTGGTGAAGAAGACCTGCCCCGGATTGGTGATGAGCAGGAAGAGTTCGAGCCCCGCCGCCCATTGCACCGCGTTGTAGTAATTGTCCGCCTTATAGAGATAGGGCACGACGCCGGCGCTGACGGTCTCGCCTTCGAAGATCACCGATTTGCGCGGCTTGGCCATGCCGATCGAGCCATATTGGCGCACGACATCGCAGGAGACCGTCACCGTCTGGCGGAACATCACCTGGCCGACGTCGATCGTGACATTCGGCGTCTTGTTGACGGCATCGGCAAGCTGCGCCGCCCCTGAGGAGAAGCCGCGCTTGCCCTCTTTGCCATAGGCGTAGAATTGCAGATGCGCGAGATGCAGCGGCTTGCCGTCGGCGGCCTGCAATGTGCGCAGCGCCGTATCGACATTGCCGGCGACGCCGAGATTGTTGGTATGCAGATGCAGCGGATGGGCGATGCCGATATCCATCACCCCCTGTTGCAGCGCCTGCGTGAGCTGCCGCGAGGTGACGCCATAGAAGGGCACCGTGTCGTCGAGATCAAAGGTGCGGGCGTTGTTGGCAAAGGCGACCGAGCCGCCGGGGTTGATGCTCTTGATGCCGAGGCCCTTGGTCTGGGCGAGCGCCGAGGCGAGATAATCGGCGATGGCCGAGCGGTTGCCGCCTTCGCGCAGGAGCGTGAGCAGAAAATCGTCCTCGCCGACGACGGTCAGAATGCCCTTGTCGATGATCGGAACGTCGGCCAGTTCGAGATGCGAATGCAGCGCATAGTGGGTCGGCACCGCCGGTTCGATGACGGTGGTGAAGCCCATGGCCGCATAGCGGCAGCCGGTCTCGAAGGTCGACCAGCCCGCCGTCGAGAGTGGCGTCTCGGCCGGGCGCGCGACATGGGCGCGATGGTTCTCCGGCAGCAGCAGGCGGGCAGTGTTCACATTGCCGCCGGCGATATGCGAGTGAATATCGATGGCGCCGGCCATGACGATCTTGCCGGAAACGTCGAAAACTTCGTCCGGCGTCTCGCCCACCGGCGCTTCGATGATGCGCGAATCACGGATCCAGACATCGCCGATGCCGTCCCGCCCATTGGCGGGATCGACGACGCGGCCCCCGGCCAGGCGTATCAACATGCCTCGTTTCCTTTCAGATGTTCGCTGATGAGGCCGACCGCATCGGCGACGCTTGGCGCCGCGCTCGCCGCCTTGGCCGGCGTCACCGTGAAAGTCGTGATCTCGCGCGACCATTCGATCGCGTCATGATCCTGCCCCGGCGCGCCGATTTCGATGCTCACTTTCGGTGGATAGGGGAAGCTCGTGCCCGGCGCGGCGAGCGCGACGAAGGGTACTTTGCGCCGCCAGCCCGGCGCGCTGGCGCCATAGGCCGATATCCACAAAGCTGCGTCGGCTTCGCCGGCGTCGACGAGCCGGTTGGCATCGAAGCGCCAGGTATCATGTTCCGGATAGCCGCGGCCGAAGCCGGTGCGGATCGGAAAACCCGTCATCCAGCCCGAGGTCTGCAGCACGCCGACCGCATTCTGCGCCGGGCCGAAGGCGAGGTTGGTGAAGCGCGTCTTCAGGTTCAGATCGAACACGAGGCCAGTCAGCGCCTCGATGGTCAGGGCGTCGAGCGTTTCGGCCGACCAGACGAAGGCGCCGAAATGCGCCGCGTGCAAATGCCCGGCAAGTTCGGCAATGTTCTTGGCGAGAGCCCCGCCGAGCCGGCTTTTGCGGCCGGCGACCGCCGCGCGCAGCGCCGCGACGGCCTGGGGCAATTGCTCGGCGCTGGCGGCAATCTCGGTCGCGCCGATCGCCGCTGCCGCACCCGGCTCGCCGCCGAGCCAGAAGATTTTGCGCGCTGTCTGTTCCGCAGCAAGGCGCGGCGGCGCGCCGAGCGCCAGCCGGTCCGCGAGATCGGGCCAAAGACGCGTCAGGCGCGGGCCGATCAATAATACGAGATCGGCGCGGATGCGTACGTCGTTGGCTGTCGTCACCATGCGGCCCGCCTGGCGCAGTACGCCGACATCGCGCAGCAAGGCATCGCTTGCGGCATGGTCATAGGCGCCGCGCAGCCGCTCCGCGAGCAGGATCGCGGCGCGCGTGCCGGCGACATCGGTTTGCAAGCCGGCGACCAAAGGCAGGCGCGCGCCTTCGAGCAAACGCGCCGCCTCCGCAGCGGCCGCTTCGAGCGGGACTGCCGCGCCATCAACATAAGCCGTCATATAATCCTCACGTAGTCGCCGCCGCGATCCGAGGCCATGGAGAGAGAGTCAGTTTTTATCGTATTTTATGTAAGCGAAACGCTGATCTTCGGCGGGTGTGCCTTCGAGCGCGGAGCTTTCCTTGCCAGGCTGCCAATGCACCACATCCTCGATCTTCTTCGCCAGTTCGAAATCCTTGTCGGTGATGCCCTTGGCGGCATGATTTTTCAAGCGGACCTCGACCCAAGCGTAAGACGCTGTGATGTCAGGATGATGCCAGGCGGCCTCGGCGAGGTGGCCGACCGTGTTGATCACCATCAGCGTACCCTTCCAGCTGTGGGTCCGATATTTTCGTCTTATCCAGCCGTCCTCGTAGCGCCAATGCGGCAATTCGCGTTCGAGGCGTGCCTTGATCTCGGCTTCGTCGTAGGTGCGTTCGTGTTGACGTTCGCTCATGTCAAAGCCTCCATCCGCCGCGCGCACTATGGCAATATCGATGTTATAGGTCCAGTCTGGCGCGTTGTGCAGAGCGGCGTATAAGCTCCGGGCGCGCGCGGCGCTATCTGTTTGCAATATCGGTGTGCTTGATCGCGCCGTAAGCATTTGATGTTAGGTTGAAGACGTATGCAGACACGCGTTTCGGTGCAGACCTCGGCCCGTCTTCACCTCGGATTCCTCGATCTCAACGGCAGCCTCGGCCGGCGCTTCGGCAGTTTCGGGCTGGCGATCGACCGGCCGGTGACGGCGCTGACGATTTTTCGCGCTCGCGCGGCCTCGGTCGAGGGGCCGGAGGCCGAGCGCATCGCCGCCCATATCGAGGCTTTGAGGCGGCATCTGCATCTCAGCTCGACCTATGGCGTGCGGATCGAACAGGCCATTCCCGCCCATGCCGGACTCGGCTCCGGCACGCAGCTCGCCTTCGCGCTCGCCGCGGGGCTGCGCCGGCTGGAGGGGCTGCCGGAGGATTTTGCCGGCGATGCCTTGCTGCTTCAGCGCGGCGGGCGCTCCGGCATCGGCGCAGCTTTGTTCTCGCGCGGCGGCCTCGTCGTCGATGGCGGGCATGGCCCGCAGACGGTGCTCCCCCCGGTTCTCTGCCACCTTCCCTTTCCGGAGGATTGGCGCGTCATTCTCGTCATGGACAGCACCTTCGCCGGGGTCCACGGCGCCGCGGAGCGGGCGGCCTTCGCCGCCTTGCCGCAATTTCCGGCCGCCGCCGCCGCGGACATCTGCCACCGGCTGCTCATGCAGGCCCTGCCGGCGCTGGCGGAGCGGGATCTGCCCCAGTTCGGCCGGGCAGTCGGTCATATTCAGGCAATACTGGGCGATTATTTCGCTCCCGCTCAGGGCGGGGCGCGTTATACAAGCGCCCGAGTTGGGGAGGCCATGGCCCGTCTCGCGCATTTCGGCGCCGAGGGGGTCGGCCAGAGCTCCTGGGGGCCGACGGGCTTCGCCTTTGCCGCCAGCGACGATGAAGCGCAGAGACTTGTCCGGCTGGTTCGGGAAGAAAGGCACGCGCAAAAGGCTGAGGGCGGGGCCGACCCGGTCTTGGTTGTTTGCAAAGCTATCAATCGGGGCGCCAAAATTGCGACGAGTTCGGTCCCGGACGATATTCAGAACAGAGACGGTCAACCAGGCACACAAGACCTTCGACAGGGAATCAAATAATGGCAAAACTCATCCTGCACATGCTCAGCCCGCTGAAACATATGAGCCCGTTCGACGTGAACATGGCGCTCGATGCCGGCTATGATTCGGTGACGCCCTATACCAATGTCACGCTTGAGGAGATCGAGCCGCTTGTGCAGGACGCCATGTTCTCCCGCTCGCCGCGCGATGCCGTGCGCACCGGCGTTTTCATCGGCGGCAAGGATGCGATCCAGGCGCTCGACATGGTCGAGAAGGCCAAGAAGACCCTGCTGAAGCCTTTCGAGATTTCAATCTTTGCCGATCCGGCCGGCTCGTTCACGACCGCTGCGGCGATGGTCGCCTGCGTCGAGAAAGTGCTGAAGGAAAAGAAAAAGCGCGCGCTTTCTGGCACCAAGATCGTCGTCTACGGCGCGACTGGTGTTGTCGGCTTTTCCTCCTCCGTCATCGCCGCGCTTGAGGGCGCGCATGTGACGCTCGCCGGTTATAACGGCCCGGATCGCGTTGAGAAGGCCACCAACGAAATCCGCAAGCGTTTCGGCGTCGAGACTTACTTCGCCGACGCCAGCGATCATGACAAGGTGCTCAATCTTCTGGTCAATTCGGAAGTCGCACTCTGCGCCGGCCGGGCAGGTGTGCAGATCCTCTCTTCTGCGGACATGAGCAAGGCGAAAAATCTGCTCGTCGGCGCCGACGTCAATGCCGTGCCGCCGCTGGGCATCGAGGGCGTCGGCCTGCATGACGATGGCAAGGAACTGTCGAGCGGCGCCTTCGGCATCGGTGCGCTTGCCATCGGCAATGTGAAATATCAGACCGAGTTCCGCCTGTTCAAGAAAATGGCGACCTCGGACACGCCGCTCTGCATCGACTTCCGCGACGCCTTCAAGCTCGCACGTGAGCTTGTCTGATTCAGGATCGATTCTGATCGCCGCTGCCTCGGGGCGCGCGCTCGCCGCCGCGGCGCGGCGATCAGGCTATCGACCGCTGGTCGTCGACTTTTTCGGCGATAGCGATACGCGTGCTTTGGCGGCGGCGACGGTCGAGATCGCCGATCCCGCGCGCGGCTTTGAAGCGGACGAGCTTCTTTCACTTTTGCACGAACTTGCGGCGGGGGCGGCGCCCGTCGGCCTCGTCTGCGGCAGCGGGTTCGAAGACCGCACCGAAATTCTCGACATTCTTGCGCAACATTTTTTCGTCTTCGGCAATGCGGCGCAGACGGTCGCCCGTGCGAAAGACCCGCATGTGCTCGCGGCGCTCTGCGCGGAGCTTGGAATTCCACATCCCGAGATCAGTGTCGCTCGTCCCCGCGCGCCGGAAAACTGGCTCGTCAAGCGCCAAGGCGGCGGCGGCGGGCTGCATGTCCGCGCCGTTGGACAAGACGAGATTTCCTCGCAGGAATATTTTCAGAGGCGTGTCGGCGGCGCGCCGGTTTCGGTGCTTTTGCTGTGCGACGGAGGCGAGGCGCAAATTCTCGGCACAAGTTCGCAATGGACCACGCCCTCAACGGGGATGCCATTCCGCTTCGGCGGTGCCGTGCGCCCAGCGGACAATCCGGCAGCGCCGCTTGCGGCGCTTGGCGAGGCCGCACAAAAAATTGCGCGCGCACTCGGTCTTGTCGGGCTGAACAGCGTGGATTTTCTTGCCGGTGCGGAAGGCTATCACCTCATCGAGGTCAATCCGCGCCCCGGCGCCACGCTCGATATTTTCGCCGATGGGGAAGGCGCGCTCTTTGCCGCGCATTTGGCCGCATGTCGCGGCCACTTGCCGCGGCGCCCTTTGGTCTTTACCAAGGCAGCCGCGACAGCGATCGCTTACGCGCCACGCGAATTTCCCTCCATGCCTGCCCTCGTCTGGCCGGACTGGTGCAAGGACCGTCAGAGGCCGGGGACATGTCTGCGCGCGGGCGATCCCGTCTGCACGATCTCGGCCGAGGCCGAAACCGCCGCCGCGGCCCGCGCCTGCGTCGGCGAACGCCTCGCCTGGTTCGACGATTATCTGTTGCGTGAAGCCCAAAAGGAATGCGCCGCATGACCGAAACAAAAAAGATCAGCGTCAATGCCCGTGCCGGAAAGATCGTCGATCACATCATCGCCGAGGCTGACACGCTGCGGGTTTCGGTCACCAAGGGCTCGCATGGCGAGACGCTCATCGACGCTGGCGCCAAGACGATCGGCGGTTTCGATGTCGGCCTGCTGATGGCGGAGATTTGCCTGGGCGGTCTCGGCAATGTGACGCTCACGCCCTATTCCGGCACGCCTAAATGGCCGTTCCATCTGACGGTCCGTTCCGCCGATCCGGTGATCGCCTGCCTCGCCAGCCAATATGCCGGCTGGGCTCTGTCGCATGAGAAATGGTTCGCTCTCGGCTCCGGCCCCGGCCGCGCCCTGGCGCGCAAGGAGCCTTTGTTTGAGGATCTCGGCTATGCCGATTCGGCCGACCGCGCCACGCTGGTTCTCGAAGGCGACAAGCCGCCGCCGCCAGAAGTCGTCAAAAAGGTCGCCAAGGATACGGGCGTTCCCGCCGAGCGGATCGCCTTCATCTATGCGCCGACGCGCAGTCTCGCCGGCAGCCTTCAGGTCGTCGCCCGTGTGCTGGAAGTCGCGCTGCATAAGGTGCATGAGCTGAAATTTCCGCTGTCGCGCGTCCTCGACGGCTTCGGCACCGCGCCGCTATCGCCGCCGCATCCCGATTTCGTCCAGGCGATGGGGCGCACCAATGATGCGATCATCTATGGCGGCCTGACGCATCTCTTCGTCACCGGCCCTGCTGCCGATGCGCGCGAACTCGCCCGCCAGCTACCAAGCCAGACCTCGCGCGATTACGGCGAGCCGTTCAGCAAGATCTTCCAGGCGTTCAAGGGCGATTTCTACAAGATCGACCCGCTGCTGTTCAGCCCCGCCGTCGCCATGGTCACCGCGGTCGAGACGGGCGAGACCTTCCGCGCCGGCGAGATCAACGAAAGCGCGCTCGAGGCCTCCTTTGGCTGAGGCCGGTCCGCGCATCGCGCTGCTGGTCGACAAGATCGAATTCCACGCGAAGGCGTTGACGCGATCTTTCGCCAAGCTCGGCGCGCGCGCCGTGCCGATGCGCCTCTCGGCCTTCAGCCTCGATACGCGGCGGCCGAGCGGCATCGCCATTCCGGGCTTCGGCACCGGGTTGCCAAACCTCATTCTTGTGCGCGCGGTCGGCCTCGGCACGTTCGAATCGATCACGTTGCGGCTCGGCCTGCTGCATGCGCTGAAGGACATGGGCGTGCCCATCGCCAATTCGCCCCGCGCGATCGAATTATGCGTCGACAAGGCGGCGACGAGCTTTCGCTGCTTCAACGCCGGCATTCCAACACCCGAGACTTTCGCACTCGAAAGCCCGCGCCAGACGCGCGCCTTGGTGCGGCGGGAATGCGCCCGCGGCCCGCTGGTGCTCAAGCCCCTGTTCGGGGCGCAGGGGCGCGGCCTCAAGCTGATCCGCCAGGAGTCCGATCTGCCGGATATCGCCAGCATGGCGGGGGTCTATTATCTCCAGCGTTATATCGGCGTCGAACGCGATGGCTTTTCCGACTGCCGCGTGCTGGTGGCGGGCGGGCGGGTGCTTGCGGCCATGACACGGAGAGAGCAACATTTGATCACCAATCAAAAGCTAGGCATCTAGCACGAGTCTGTGGTGCTAGACGAGGAGTTCCCGGATCTCGCCTT
>JARLIV010000085.1 GCA_031291555.1 Methylovirgula sp.
CTAAACAACGCACAAAACAACTAACTCAAATACCGTCTCCACGCCGCGCGGCCCCATACGAAGCTGCAGCATTATGTGCCATTCTTCTATCCGCTCGATGCGATCCACGGCTGGAACCGGCTCTATGGCCGCAGCGGCCTGCTGCAGTATCAATGCGTCCTCCCCCGCGCCACGGAGCGCGACGCGATCCGCGCCCTGCTCGACGAAATCGCGAAGGAGGGGCAAGCCTCCTTCCTCGCGGTGCTCAAGACCTTCGGCGATCTTCCTGCGCCGGGACTTTTCTCCTTTCCCCGCGCGGGCACGACGCTGGCGCTCGATTTTCCCAATCGCGGCGCGGCGACCCTCGCCCTGCTCGCGCGGCTCGATGCAATCGTCCGCGACGCAGACGGCGCGCTCTATCCCGCCAAAGATGGCCGCATTTCGCGCGAAATGTTCCGCCTCTCCTTCCCGCGCTGGCAGGAGTTTCAGAAAGATCCGGCAATGAATTCCGACTTCTGGCAAAGGGTTGCGGCATGAGCGGCGCGCCGAGCGAAATTGCCGTTGCCCCGTCCGCGCCGGCGCGGATCATCATATTGGGCGCAACGTCCGCGATCGCCGAAGCGGCGGCGCGGCTCTGGGCGGCGCGTGGCGCGCGCCTGCTGCTCGCCGGGCGCAACGAGGCGCGGCTCAATGAGATCGCGTCCGACCTCAAGACGCGCGGCGCGGCCGAGGCCATCGACTGGCCGCTCGATTGCGCCGGCGCCGACGCCAGCATCGAACTCGGCAAAATGGTGGACCGGCTCGGCGGCCTCGACATTCTGCTGCTCGCCTATGGCGTGCTCGGCGACCAAGCCGAGCTCGAGCGCGATCCGGCGGCGGCGGCAAAATTTATCGTCACGAACTTTTCTAGCGCCGCCGCCTGGTGCCTCGCGGCCGCTTCGGTACTGGAGCAGCAACGCGCCGGCACGTTGCTGGTGATCGGCTCAGTGGCAGGCGACCGAGGCCGGCGCTCGAATTTCATCTATGGCGCGACGAAGGGCGGCCTCGCCCATCTCGTCGAGGGCATTGCGCACAAGCTGGCGCCGCTCGGTGCGCGCGCGGTGATCATCAAGCCGGGCTTCGTCGATACGCCCATGACGGCGGCGATCGTCAATAAGGGCGCGCTCTGGGCGAAGCCCGAGGCGATCGCGGCCAGCGTCGTCCGCGCCGGCGAAAAGGGCGGCCCAGAAGTCTATGCGCCGACATTCTGGCGCGGGATCATGCTCATCATCCGCAACCTGCCCTCGGCGATCTTCAACAAAATCAACATCTAGGCGCGCCAGTCCCCGGCGCGGCGAACAGCCCGCCGGCGGGCCAACTTGGCGCTTGCCAATCGGGCGCCATTCATTCTAGAAGCGCCTTCCGAACAAGCGGCGGGGACGCCAATCCCGATCTGCGCCGCGCCCATTCGGCGAGGCCGTCGATTCCTTCAGGCACGGCCGCGATGGGGGATAGTTCAACGGTAGAACTGCGGACTCTGACTCCGTCAATCTTGGTTCGAATCCAGGTCCCCCAGCCATTTGATTTTGTTAAATTATTTGGCTTTTTGCCTGCCATTTTGGCAGCATTTCGCGACCATCGCACGTCGTTGATTTTTATACTTTCCCAAAATGCCGGGCGATTCCGTGCAGCCTGAACGCGACGCATGGAACAGGGCCAAAGCGCGCTGGTAGAAATGCGCCGTCACAGTCCGGGATAAGTGATATATTCTTGCTGGTATGAAGACCGGCGATGCCGAACCCGCGTGCGCCAGAAGAGGCCGGACAAAATGGTTTGGGCAATTTTCTTCTGCAGCGCGCTCGTTGGCCATCCCCTGATGAACGCCTGCGAGCCCACGCATTTTCCAACGTACCAAAGCCATGAAGAATGCCGGGCACAGGCCGCGAAGATTCCGATCGGGGCAGATAAGCCGCCACGCTCAGTGTATATTTGCATCGAAAATACGAGCCCGTCCAAGTAGGCGATCATCGTCAGTTTTGGAAATTCGCCTTTAGCGATATGTTGAGATTACTCCATGCCGCACGACATCACGCCCCGCTCCGCACCCCGTCCGGCGATCAGTCTTTGGGCGGTGGCGCTCGGTGCGGCGGCTTTTGGCGCGGCAGCCATTGGTGCCTTGGCTATCGGGCGCCTTGCGATCGGCCGTCTCGCAATCAAGCGCGCACATTTCAAGAAACTGGAGGTCGATGAACTGACGGTCCTACGACTTCGCATTCTGGAACAAACTGTGCCGCGTCGAGCCGGTGGGGATGATGGTGCAGATCGACCGAGGTCAAGCTTGTAGTCATCTGGACTTGATCGGGTCGCCTCGGGGTTCAAAAGCCTATCCTTCTAGTCTTTCAGACTGGAATTAATGACGCAGGATTGATCTCGCGCATGGCTCTCATTTTCAAATCGCTGCCTGATAGATCGTCCTTGAAAAATGAGGAGTGGAAGAAATGATCAGGTTGCTCACTATTGTTGCCCTTGCCTTGGCGGTGGCGACTTCGGCCGAAGCAATGATGCCTGCGCCCATTTCTCAGCCGGACGGCATGATCACAAAAGTCGCCTGGGGATGCGGTCCGGGGAGGACTCGAGTCGGTGGTGTCTGTGTCGCCAGAACCACCATTCGTCACGTCCGCAGGTGCCTACGATGGCACGCAGGCATCTGCGCTCGCTACTATTGACGCGAGCGAGCGCCTCAATCCTTCGGCCACTCGTCTTCGCCGCGCTTGATTGCATCCCATGGCGTCGATGCCCGTTGCGCTGAGGTCTGACTCGAACTCGGACCTAAGAAATAGTCCGGGTTCCCCGTCAGCCATCGGGCAATCTCTCCAATCTTGGCCCGGATTGCGTCGATAGCCCGGCAGATTGGCCCTTGGATTGGGCTTCCCCCTGCACATTGCCGAGGTCATCAAGATAAGGCTTGAATCCTCTATTCGGGAGTCTGGCGGAAGCCGATCATGTCGGCTATCGGGACTGGATATTGGCCAACTTTTTGGGAGAGCATGACGTGTCGATGACTGGAGGATGTCTCTGCGGAGGAGTTCGATATTCAATCAAGGGCCATCCTTCTCCTCCGATAGCCTGTCACTGCTCGCAATGCGCTCGAACGAGCGGAAATTATGCTGCCATGGCTGCATGTAAGACCGCTGATATGGACCTTATCGCCTCCGACACCTTGACCTGGTTCCGGTCGTCAAGTTCGGTGCAGCGCGGATTCTGCTCACGTTGCGGGGGCAATTTATTCTGGAAGGCGGATGATCCAGGTACAGAGATTTATGTGACGGCGGGGACGCTGGATAAGCCTACCAATCTTAGGCTCGCAGAGCATATCTACGTCGGCTCAAAGTCCGATTTCTACGATATCGCTGACGGTCTGCCGCAAAAACAGGAATGGTAAAGCGTCAAGGGAGTC
>JARLIV010000086.1 GCA_031291555.1 Methylovirgula sp.
CCGGATTAAATGGTTCGACGCCTCCAAAGGCTACGGTTTCATCGTCCCCGATAACGGTATGCCGGACGTGCTTCTGCACGTGACGACGCTGCGGCGCGACGGCTTTCAGACCGCACATGAAGGCACACGCATCGTCTGCGAGGCTGCGTCGCGGACCAAGGGTCTGCAGGTGCTGCGGGTGGTGTCGATGGATGAATCGACCGCCGTTCATCCTGCGCAATTGCAGGTGCGCACGCATGTGCAGGTGGTTCCCTCCAGCGGCTATGAAATCTGCGTCGTCAAATGGTTCAACCGGGTGCGCGGCTTCGGCTTCGTCTCCCGCGGCGACGGGACGGAAGACATCTTCGTTCATATGGAAACCTTGCGCCGCTACGGCATTGCCGAGCTGAAACCCGGCGACAGCCTGCTGGTGCGTTTCGGCGACGGCCCCAAGGGGCTGATGGCGGCCGAGGTCAGGCCGCTCGAAGCGGCCTTGCCTTCCTCGCATTGATCCGGCAAGAGAGGCGCGGCCAGTTCTGGCCGTGCATCCGGATCGCGCTATGACGCTTCGCCTCCCTTTTCATCGCTTGCTTTCGCTCGGTGCGGTTTTGGCGGCGCTGATGGCTCTTGTGATCGCGCCGGGGCTCGCTCGAGCCGAACATAACAAGCTCACCATCGTCACGGCCGCCGGCCCGCATGACTTCGATGTTGACGTGATGCGCTCGCAGGCCGATCTCGAAAAGGGCTTGATGTTTCGCAAATCGATCCCGGCCGATTACGGCATGCTGTTCGACTTTCAGCGCGAGCAGACGATCATGATGTGGATGAAGAATACCTACATCCCGCTCGACATGCTCTTCATGGACAAGACCGGCAAAGTGGTCGGCATCATCGCCAATGCCCAGCCGATGTCGGAGAAGATATTGACGATCCCGGTACCGACCGATGCGGTGCTCGAAGTCAGGGGCGGGACGGCGGCGCGGATCGGCCTCAAGGTCGGGGACACGGTCCGCGACCCGATTTTCAGCCCCTAGAGCGGGATACGAAAAAGTGGATTCCAGTTTTTCGCGCGAATCCCGCTCTAACTTATAGAATCCGCCGCCTTGTCCGGCTCCAGCCGCCATGTTAGCTGGCTGAGGAGGGCAGGGCTCTTCGGGGTATGGCGCAGCCTGGTAGCGCGGAAGTTTTGGGTACTTCAGGTCGCAGGTTCGAATCCTGCTGCCCCGACCATCTAGAGCACGACGATTTTGGAGCGGAAGTGAGATGATCGCACGCATCTACCGGCCAAGCAGAACGGCGACCCAATCCGGCCAGGCAAAGAGCACGCGCTGGGTTTTGGAATTTGCCCCCGAACTCGCGCCGCAGATCGATCCGCTGATGGGCTGGACGGGATCGCGCGACATGCGTCAGCAGGTGCGGCTCTGGTTCGGCACGCAGGAGGAGGCGATCGCCTATGCCGAGAAGA
This sequence comes from Methylovirgula sp., assembly GCA_031291555.1. Taxonomy (GTDB): domain Bacteria; phylum Pseudomonadota; class Alphaproteobacteria; order Rhizobiales; family Beijerinckiaceae; genus Methylovirgula. The sequence continues at coordinate 1,445 of JARLIV010000086.1, forward strand.
ACGGCATCCCCTTCCTGCTCGAGGAGCCGAAGCCGGTGACACGGAAAATTCTCTCTTATTCCGATAATTTTAAATCGACGCGCCTAGGTCAGTGGACGCACTAGAGCGTGTTCCGGAAAAGTTGCATGACTTTTCCGATCAGAACACGCTCTGAGGTTTGAATCGGCGCGATTTCTTATCGGCCAGAAGATTACATCCGGCCGGAAAGCGCGCTAGGACGCCGCCGTTCGAAGGTGGTGTGATCGGCTGACCCCGTAGCTCAGCTGGATAGAGCAGCCGCCTTCTAAGCGGCAGGTCGCAGGTTCGAGCCCTGCCGGGGTCGCCAATATATCGATGGCTTACGCCATATCCTCACTCAAAAAATCTGCAAAAATCGCAGCCGGATCGGGTGATCGCCGTCTTAATGCCTGGCTGAGGCTGGGCTTGGGTGGGTGCAGAGGACGATCGCCCGGTTCGCAGGGGTGGGGGTGCAGACTTGATCCCCCCTATGCGCCGGCGCCAGCAGATTAGCCCACAACACGATAAGGATCGATGCCAATATTCCGGCAAGAGGCACCTCGGGAGGCAGCAAGCGCCTCGGGTACCAAGACAGACTTAGAACTGATCTCATTTTCCGTTCTCCAATGCTGAAATCCAGCTGTCGGGTAAGCTAGGAGGGAGAACATAAAAATTCGATGGGCTTGGCTGGCCTGCCAAGTAAAAGCGCCATAGTAGCGAAGGCGAATGAGCGCGATCGCAGCGCCGCAAAGGCGCCCTGGCAAGGAGGTCGATCTCGGGCCCTTAAGAAAGGCGATGTCATTCGCAAGAGCGAGAACGAGAGCGTGTGGGACGCAATGCTTGCCACCGAGGATCAGATTTCCGCAGGCGCAGCGCGGCGTGTGGCTCGATGCCGGCGGAAAATGGCTCTGAGCCTATCCGCGCTGCCGGGGTCGCGTGAGGTTTACAACATAAACTCCGCGCCCCGGCCGGGTGCGCGAGCCGCAATTAGCGGACGAGACCGCCGCAACCTTTCACCCCGTCAAGCGCCTTGTTGGCAGCCTCGATCGACGGATATTTCTTTTTGCTCACGATCGTCATGCCGGCATAGCCGCGCGGGGAGGAGGCGACCGCGGAGCAATTCCCGACCGTATCCTTCACAAGAACATATTTGGCGGCCAGCGCCGGCGCGGCAGCAACAGCGGCGAACAGAACGGCCATTATCAGCCTTTTCATTGCTTCCTCCCATTTCTATTCCTTCCCGTCGCCGATGGCAGAACCCTCGACGCCGGCGGCCAGCAGCAAGCCGAAGCGTCAGCGTGCCATTTGGGACGGAACCGTCAAGCCTTACATTATTGCGCGCCGCACCAAATCGCCTTTCGGTGCCGCTATCGGTGCCCGGAATACGTGTCGTCGTATTGGCGCTCAACAGCCCATAGCCGATGCCGGCATCGGCGTAGACGCCGCTCCCATCGGCCAGCGCCATCATTGCCAAGGTTCTATTTTCCGTATTTATTGCCTTGACTTTTCCCGTTGGCAGCCATGCGCCGCAAAGACTCTCTTTCGATCGCGCTACGCGAATTTGTCTATCGGCATTTCGGGATTCACGCGCGCCAGCGCCAGGTTCGGCGCTACAACGCGGCCAATCTCGGCGTCGACGCTTATCTCAAGACGCACGTCTGCCTCAAACCTTTCCAAAATCTCGAGACGACCAATCGCGGTCATGTGCATGTCTGTTGCCCCGATTGGCTGCCAACGCCGATCGGCGACATGAATTCGGATCTTTTGCGGCAATGGGCTGGTCCGACCGCGCAGAAGATCAGGGCGTCAGTCCTCGACGGTTCCTACAAATTTTGCAGCCGACAGCATTGCAGAGACATAGCCGATCGCTGCCTGCCGCATCGCGACCATCCCAAAGTGAAGGAAACGCTTGCTGCCTTTTCGGGCGCGAATATCCCAGCGCCAGTTCTTGTGCAGCTTTCACACGATCGAAGCTGCAATCTGTCGTGCCCGAGTTGCCGCAAGGAGCGCATTGTCGCCGATAAGGCGGAGCAGGAGCAGCTCGACGCGATTTTCGAGGGCTCGGCGCTGCCGCTGCTGCGCGGTGCCAAGATCGTTTACATCACGGGTTCGGGCGATCCCTTCGCCAGCAACCATTTCCGGCGTGTGATCAAGCGCCTGAATCGGCAAGACTTCGGCCATCTCCGCTTCGATCTGCACACCAATGGGCAATTGTTCGATGAGCGCGCCTGGCGCGATCTCGATCTCGCCGGCCGCGTCCGCAGTGTCGAGATTTCGATCGACGCCGCCGATCCCGAAACCTATGGCATCGTCCGCCGCGGCGGCACTTTCCAAAACCTGCGCAAGAACCTCGCCTTTATCGCCGGCCTCCGGCGCACCGGCGAGGTTCGGCGGCTCAAGTTTTCGATGGTCGTGCAGGCGCGGAACTTTACAGAGATGCCGGCCTTTGTGCGGCTCGGCGAGGAATTTGCTGCCGATCACGTCTATTTCCAGATGATCCGCAATTGGGGAACTTTCAGCGACGCCGAATTTAAGGCCGAGTTCATCGGCGATCCGGCGCATCCGCGGCACAAGGAACTCATCGCGATCCTAGAGGCGCCGGAAATGTCGCGGCCGATCGCGCGGATCGGCAATATCCTTGGCTATACGAGAACGCCGCCAACGATGCAGATGCCGGCCGCGAACGAGGCGAATACGGGCGACGATGCCGAGAGCGATGTCATTTTGGCGGCGGATTGATCGCCGCCGGCCACAGAGAGACTTCGCCACCGCCGCGAATTCGCGCCCTTCGGGCGCGGTGGAGTTCAAAGGCGTCGGTTCATAAGCCGCGCGCTCAATATTTGGCGACGACCGGCGGCACAAGCGGCGCCCAATTGAACTTGTAAACGAGGCCGAGCGTCGCCGTCTGCTCCTCAGGACGGAAGCGGATATTGTTCGCGGTGCTGGTCGGCGAAACGTCCGCGATCTCCTGCGCGCCATATTGCGCATAGTGATATTCGGCGCGCCAGAACCAGCCGGGCGCGAATTCCGCCTCCACGCCGCCGGCGAGGAACCAGCCGTTGGTGGTGAAGCCGGACGTATAGAATCCCGTGCCCGCACCATGCCCTGAGGACTGCATCTGCGTGCCGCCGAAGCGCGCCTGCGAGAAGCCAGCCTTCGTGTAGGTCATGACCTGCGGCGACACGAGCCAGCCGAGCCGGCCGCCCGCATCCCAGGCCCAGTTTTGCGTAATGGAGCCGGCGAAATAGGGGCCCTGATCCTGGATCGTACCCTTCAACCCAGAAGGATCGAAGTCACCGAAGGCGCCGGCGACGATCTTGCTCGTGACCTGATAATCGTAGCCCAGGCCGACACTGCCGTAGATGCCGCGGCCGCCCTGGCGCTGGTTGATGCAGAGCACGCAGATATCGGTGCCCGGAACGCGCGTCGTCGTATTGGCGCTCCACAGCCCGTAGCCGATGCCGGCGTCGGCGTAGACGCCGCTCCAATTGGCGGGCCCTGCAGCAGGTGGCCCGAAGCCGTCCGTGACCTGGGTGAAAGAGGGAATGCCTGGTGCGCCGAAGCCGGGCCAGCCGAATCTGTAGATAAGGCTCGATGTCACCGTCTGCTCGATCGGCCGGAACCGTATATCGGCTTTGGTTCCGCTCGCGCCCGTGTCGGTCAAAGCCGTCGCGCCATAATCAGCGATGCGATATTCGGTGCGGAAGAACCAGCCCGGCGCGAACATGGTTTCGAAGCCGCCGCCGGCGAACCAGCCGCTTGGAGTAAAGCCGGGTGTCGAATTGCCGGTCCACGCGCCATTGTGTGTGTTGACGAGATTCGCGCCGCTGAAATGCGCCTGGGCAAAGCCGGCGTCACCATAGGCGAGCAATTCCGGCGTGATGAGCCAGCCGAGCCGCGCGCCCGCCGCCCAGGACCAGTTTTGATTGACCGTGCCGGCGTAATAGGGGCCTTGGTCCTGAACGGTGCCGTTCAGGCCGGAATAGCTGCCGTCGCCGAAGACGCCGGCGACGAGATGATCGGTGAACTGATAATCGAACCCCGCGCCGACCCGGGCGAGGAAGCCGCGACCGCCCTGAATCTGATTGGTGCAGAGAGCGCAGATGCCGGTGCTCGGGTTGAGCGTCGAGGTGTTGGCGTTCCATTCGCCGTAGCCGGCGCCGGCGTCGAGATAGAATCCGCTCCAGGTGAAGGCCGGCGGCGGCGCATAGACCGGAGCTGACTTCAGTGCGGGAAGATCCGCGGCGAAGGCCGAGCCCGCCGTGGCCAGAATCAAGGCGACGCCAATCGACAGAATGGATGTTCTCACGGCCCCCTCCGCTCGCGCGACCTCCAAATGCAGCATCGACGCGCGAGTCTGACTGCATCCTACGGCAGCGCGCCCGGCGAACCTGTTACCCTGCGGACACGCCGCGGAAATTTCGGCCTGCCTATGCCTTGGCAGCTTGCGCATTGCTGCAAAATTGAATCGTATTTAATGCAAATTGGTTAATATGATTTTTTCCTGCATTCCTCGCGGCTTGCGCCGTCGCATGCTTGCCAGATTGCGCAAGAATCGCATGGCTTTAGGACCAAACTGAAATGCCACACCGAGATGGCTGCCGCAATTTTGTCCGAATTGCCCGGCCCATTCGCGGGTCTGTTTATCGCCGTTCGGCATCGAGCACTGCAAAACCCTTAAAGTTTTAGCAAGTGATCGGCGCGCAACTTCGCCCCTGAGGCGAAGCCGGATGACGCGAACAGATCACGGGGGATTTTGTAGGTGACAAGCTTACCGTTCTGGTCGCGCCTCTTAGGGGGTGGGACACAGTCCACGGCCCAGCGCCAAACCTCGCAGACGTCCGCTCTTTTCCGGCCGCTGGCCGCTGCCATTTCCTGTGCCGCCGCGCTTATGCTGGGCGGCTGCGCGCAGCAGCAGTTCGCCGCCAATCATCCTTCCGAATATTTCCCGCAATCCGTTTACGGCGCCGCCAG
>JARLIV010000087.1 GCA_031291555.1 Methylovirgula sp.
AGCAGCGAGCGGCCCGCCAGTTCATGCAGCACCTTCGGCCGATCCGAGCGCATGCGCTTGCTTTGGCCGGCCGCGAGGACAATCGCGAGACAGGTTCGTTTTTGCGCGTCTTTAGAAGTCATCTTTTGGTTATCCGCGGCCCCAAGCCGCCGTCACGAATCATCAGAAAAAGGCCCGCGCCCGCGCCCAGGGCTATACACGAGAGTTCGGCGCCCTTCCAAATCAGCGCGACGACCGAGGCGACGCGCAAATTTTCACCCCAGGCCAAATAAATCCTCCCCGCATTCGCGCCCGCTTTTGAAGCATTCTAAATGTAGGCGGCGATCCTTGCAGTCATATGGTGCACTCGTATAGTAGAACGCGAAGCGCAGCAGGCTAAAGGCCTGCATTTCTCTCTGCTCGCGGCGATCCTTGAAATCGCCGAAAGAGGATCATCGTGATCGCTGCCCTTATCATCGTCTTCCGCGAAGTTGTCGAAGCCGGCCTTGTCGTCGGCGTCGTCCTCGCCGTCACACAGACCGTGCCGCAGCGGCTGCGCTATGTCTTCGGCGGTGTCGCCGCGGGCGTTCTCGGCGCCGGCATCGTCGCTTTGTTCACCGGCTTGATCGCTGAGGCGCTCGCCGGCACGGGACAGGAAGTGCTCAACGCCTCGGTGCTCTCGCTCGCCGTCGTCATGCTCACTTGGCACAATGTCTGGATGGCGCGGCACGGCCGCGAAATGACGCAGGAATTGAGCGCCTTCGGGCACGAGGTCAGCAGCGGCTCGAAGTCGCTGCTCGCGCTTGCCATCGTCGTCGCCGTCGCCGTCCTGCGCGAAGGCTCGGAGATCGTGCTGTTTCTTTATGGCGTGCTCGTCAACGGCGGCACGACGGTGGCGAATATCTTCATCGGCGGCCTGCTCGGTCTTCTGGGCGGCGCGGGTGTCGCCTATCTCACCTTCCGCGGCCTCATTACCATTCCGATGCGTTATCTCTTCCGGGTGACGACAGTGCTTATCTCCCTCATCGCGGCCGGCATGGCGGCTCAGGCGGTCGGCTTCCTCGACCAGGGCAATATCGTTACCGCCCTCGACCGCACGGTTTGGGACACGTCCTGGCTGCTCGCTGACGATTCCTGGGTCGGCCGCATTGCCCACACCCTGCTCGGCTACACCGACCAGCCAACCCAATTGCAGCTCATCGTCTATGTGGCGGTGCTGGCGACGATCTTCGTCCTGATGCGGATTTTTTCGCCGCGGCACCGGCCAGTGGCGCAATTGGCAACAAATTAATCATTTTATTCCAGGGATTTGCCACCTTGTGCCCGGCGCGACATTGCAATCCGTTTGCATCCTGCCGATATCAAGGCTAAAGAGCGGTTCGGACCGACACAGATTCGCTCAAGCTGGAGCGTGTCCGATTTCCCTTAAGGCGCCAGGATTGCCGCTCGGTCTATTCCGGGGGACCGGAAGCGCCGTGGAGTTGAGCGCGCAATGCCCAAATCGCAACTTGCACTCGGGCCGCCTGCGCTATTTTCAGGACTGATATGACTTTTAGAGAACTTGGTCTCAGCGAGAAGGTTCTACAGGCAGTAGAAGCTTCCGGTTACACCACACCTACACCCATTCAAGCCAAGGCCATTCCCGAAGCCCTCGCCGGCCGCGACGTGCTCGGGATCGCCCAGACCGGCACCGGCAAGACAGCCGCCTTCACGCTGCCGATGATGTCGCGTCTCGAACAAGGCCGCGCCCGGGGGCGAATGCCGCGCACCTTGATCCTCGAACCGACGCGCGAACTCGCCGCCCAGGTCGAAGAGAGCTTCGGCCGCTACGGCATCAATCATAAGCTCAACGTCGCCCTCTTGATCGGCGGCGTCTCCTTCGGCGACCAGGAAGCGAAGATCATGCGCGGCGCCGATGTGCTAATTGCGACGCCCGGCCGGCTGCTCGATTTCGCCGAGCGCGGCAAGTTACTTCTGACCGGCATCGAAATCCTGGTGATCGACGAAGCCGACCGGATGCTCGACATGGGGTTCATCCCCGACATCGAGCGCATCTGCAAATTGGTCCCGTTCACCCGGCAGACCTTGTTCTTCTCGGCGACCATGCCGGCCGAGATCATCCGCCTCACCGAAGCTTTCCTGCACAATCCCGTCCGCATCGAAGTCGCCCCGGCCGCGACCACGTCCGCCACCATCGCCCAGACGCTCGTGGCCTCCCTACCCGGCCCGGCCAAGCGTGAAACCTTGCGCAAGCTCATCCGCTCCGCCGACAGTTTCAAGAACGCGATCATCTTCTGCAATCGCAAGCGCGACGTCGCGATCCTGCATAAATCGCTGCAGAAGCACGGCTTCCGCGCCGGGGCGCTGCATGGCGACATGGACCAGCACGCGCGCATGGCCTCGCTCGACGCGTTCAAGAACGGCGATGTGGATCTCATCGTCTGCTCGGATGTCGCCGCCCGCGGCCTCGACATTCCTGACGTCAGCCATGTCTTCAATTTCGATGTGCCCGTCCACGCGGAGGATTATGTCCACCGCATCGGCCGCACGGGCCGCGCCGGCAAGCAGGGTATTGCCATCTCGATCGTCACCCGTGCCGACCAGAAGCACCTTGCCGAAATCGAGAAGCTGATCGGCCGCGCGGTCAATTGGCAGGAGGGCGCGACGCTCGATACGCTCGCGCAGGGTGACGAGGAGGAAGTCTCCCCGCGTCATCGCGGCGGCGGCCGCCGAAGCGCCGGCGAGCGCACGCATGCCCCGCGGGAACACAGCGCGCGCGAGCCCCGCGAACATGTCAGACGGACGCGCGAGGCCCCGAAAGCCAATGGTTACACGGCCAAGCCACACGATCATCAGGCGCCGGAGCACAAGGATCATAAGGACCGCGGCCATCCCCGCTCCGAGCGCGCCCCCGCGCGCCAGAGCGCGCATGACGAGCGTCCCGTCGTCGGCATGGGCGATCATGTCCCGAGCTTTTTGCTGCGGCCAGTGAAGCTGAAGCCGAAGCCGAGTGTCGTCGAAGAGGCGGAAGAAGCCTAGAGCGGGATGCGCTCTAGCTGTCGTTGGCGCGGCGCGCCTCGGCGATCTGGGCTTCGCTGGCCGGCGTAATGGCAATGGACTCGCCGCAGCCGCAAGCGCCTGTCTGGTTCGGGTTGTTGAAAGTGAAGCCCGAGCCGATCTTGTCCGTCCGGAAATCCATCTCGGTGCCGAAGAGGAACATGAGCGCCTTCGGATCGACGATGATCTTGACGCCCCTGTCTTCCACGACCTCGTCATACGGGCCGATAGCCTCGGCATAATCCAGCGTATACGACATGCCGGCGCAGCCGCCGTTCTTGACCCCGACGCGTAGCCCCGCGATGGCGCGGTCGGCCATCAGCGTGCGGACGCGATCGGCCGCTGCCTGCGTCAATGTCATGATCGGGAACTTGGCTTTCGCCATCGATGATCTCCTTAGGCCCTCATGCTGAGGAGCCGCCGAAGGCGGCGTCTCGAAGCACGAGAGCGAAGTGCCTTTGTCCATCCTTCGAGACGCGATTTTTTACGAAATCGCTCCTCAGGATGAGGGGCATCGCGCTTCCAAATGACTACTTGGCACACCCGCATCATATAGGTATGCCGGCGTCCTGCCGCATCAGTAAAAGTCGAGCGCGATCCGCGCCTCGATCGACATCCGGCTTTGGTCCCAGTGCGGATCGAAAACCATATTGACCTCGACCGACGAAACCCCACCCACCGCGCCGACCGCGCTCTCAACCGATTGCACGATATCCCCGGCCACAGGACAGCCCGGCGCCGTCAGCGTCATATCGATCAGAACCTTGCGGCTGTCATCGAACACGACGCAATAGATCAGCCCAAGCTCGTAAATATCGCACGGGATTTCCGGATCGAAGACCGTCTTCAGCGCGGCGATCGTCTCCTCGGTCAGCCGGGCGCGTTCGTCCGCCGCGATGCTCGGCGCGAAGAACCATTGCGGCGAATTGGGCGACGCCGGTTCGACGGCCGGCGCGGGCTCGCCCGCTGGCGTCTGCGTCGTCTCGGTGATCATGTCCTCAGCCAAAGAGCCCCTCCGCCTTCTGCAAAGCCTCGATGAGCTTATCGACTTCCTCAAACGTATTGTACATCGCGAAGGACGCGCGGCATGTCGAGGTCACGCCGAACCGTGCCAGCAGCGGCTGCGCGCAATGCGTGCCGGCGCGGACGGCAACGCCCTCGCGATCGATGATTGTCGCGACATCGTGCGGGTGCGCGCCCTTGAGATTGAACGCAAGAATCGCGCCCTTGTCCTTCGCACGGCCGAAGATGCGCACGGAATTGAGCCGCGACATGCGCTCATGCGCATATTGGCTCAGCGCGTCCTCATGCGCGTGGATTCCGGCCCGGCCGATCTCGCGCATATAGTCGAGCGCGGCGCCGAGGCCCACGGCCTGGATGATCGGCGGCGTGCCCGCCTCGAAACGATGCGGCGGGTCGTTATAGGTCACGTGATCTTTCGTCACCTCGTTGATCATCTCGCCGCCACCGAGGAAGGGCGGTAGCTGCTCCAGCCATTCCGCCTTGCCGTAGAGCGCGCCGACGCCGGTCGGCCCATAGAGCTTGTGGCCGGTGATCGCGTAGAAATCGACATCGAGATCGCGCACATCGACATCGAGATGCACCGCGCCCTGGGCACCGTCGACCAGAACGGGAATGCCCCGGGCATGGGCAATCTTCACGATCTCCTTGATCGGCGTCACCGTGCCGAGCACGTTCGAGAGATGCGTGATGGCGACAATCTTGGTCTTGTCGGTCAGCGTCTTCTCGAAGGCCTCCAACGAGAAATTGCCCTCGTCATCGACATCGACCCATTTCAGCACCGCGCCTTTGCGCTCGCGCAGGAAATGCCAGGGCACGATATTGGCATGATGCTCCATGATCGAGAGGACGATCTCATCGCCCTCGTTGATGAAGCGCTGCCCGAACGAGGCAGCCACGAGATTTATCGCTTCCGTCGCCGATTTGGTGAAGATGATCTCGTCGATACTGCCGGCGTTGAGAAACGCCCGCACGCTTTCGCGCGCGGCCTCATAGGCTTCGGTCGCGGCATTGGCGAGATAATGCAGCCCGCGGTGGACGTTCGAATATTCGTTGTAGGTCGCATGGACCATGCGATCGACGACCTGCCGCGGCTTCTGCGCCGAGGCGGCATTGTCGAGATAGACGAGCGTCTTGCCATAGGGCTTGAGTTCCAGGATGGGGAAATCCTGACGGATCTTGGCCACATCGAGCGGTGCGAGGACGTGCTCATTCATGCCTTCGCCCTCGCTGCAAGCCAAGCCGCAATCTCGGCGCGATAGGCGCCGATGAGGTCTTCATCGCCGATCTCATCGACAAGCTCGGCCGCGAAGGCTTCGAGCAACAAAGCTTCCGCCGCCTTCGCCGGCAGGCCGCGCGTTTCGAGATAGAAGAGCTGATCGGCGTTGAGCCCGCCGATTGTCGCGCCATGGCCGCAAGCCACATCGTCGGCGAAGATTTCAAGCTCCGGCCGGCTGTTCATGGTCGCG
>JARLIV010000088.1 GCA_031291555.1 Methylovirgula sp.
GATGCGCTTGCGCGCCGGCTTTACCCGTTGAACCCGGGGCATCGCCGCAGGCTGCGCAAATTGCTGGCGCTGGCCTTGCCGCTCGATGAGGTGATCTATCTCGACGTCGACGTGATCTTGCTGCAGGACTTCACCAAGCTTCTCGGCCATATCGAAGCCGGCAAGAGGGAATTCATCGTCGCTGCGCGCGTTTCCGATTACATCTATAATTCGCGGTATCGCGATTATGACTTTCTGCGCGACGCATTGTTGTTCAATGACGGGTTCTTCGTGACGGCGCGATCTGTCCTGTCGCTGCAGGATTTTTATGACGTCATCGCCGAGAACGAGCGAGTCTTTCACACCGTCCGCCAGCGCGGCGGCCTTTTCGCCCAGCCGCTCACGAATTTCGTGGTGCATCGGCGGGCCTTGAAAATCGCCACCCTGCCGGATGTCATCGCGCACGCGTCCGAGGAAAGCTATTACAAGGCGCACGGACTCTCCATGCATCCGGATGGCCCGGAGGATTCCAAGGGTGGCAAGCTCTATTTCTGCCATTGGCCCGGCATTATCGGCATGCCGCGCCGCCGCCGGCCCATCGACCTGCTCTGGCATCAATATGCGGAAAAGGCCAAGGCCCGCCTCAAAGCTCTAGGCTTTTAAAGCGCCGTCGCGAACCAGCAGCGGCGCCGCGAGCGCCGCGAGCGTGTCCTTGTAGGCTGCAGCCGTGAACAGCCTTTCATAGAGCAGGCGGGTATCGCTTGGGACACTGGTCGCCTCGTCGCTGCGCGGCGGGGCGGCGAGCTGGCGAATCGCGGCCGCGAAGGCCGGCGCGTCCTCAGCCAGAACGACATTCTTCAGGCCTGCGGGATCGATCCCCATGCCGCGAAAGGCCGGACGCGTGGCCACGAGCGGCACGCCGCTCGAAAGCGCCTCGATCGTCTTGATCGAGATGCCGTAGCCGGATGTGGTCGGAAGCAGGATCGCCGCCGCCTTCGCATAGGCTCCGGCCAGGTCGTCAGTGAAGCCGGCAAAAAGCGACCGGTATTTGCGATAGAGCAGCGGCGCGCGCCAGCGAACCATCTCGCTGATATTCCCGACGATACGGATCGGCACAGCGTCGACGAGCGGCATCACCTCGCTCAGAAACCATTTGATGCCGAGAAAGTTCGGATAATTGGCGCTGGCGACGATCATGATGTCATCGCCGCGTCCGAGCGGCATCGGCTTGACGCTGGGAAAAATCAGCGCATGCCGCGTCTGCGGCAGAAGCTCGCTGAAGGTTTCGGCTTCTTCGGCGTTGAGGTGAATCAGGACATCGGCGGCGTGCATATTCGCCAGCTCGCGGGCCAGCATTGTTTCGTATTTTGCTTTCGGCCGCAGCGTCCAGGCATCGCGATTGCGCAAAGCGAATTGCCGTGCTTGCAGATCGTGCGTATCGAGCAGCAGCGGGCAGCCGTAGACGTCGCGCAATCTGGCGGCGACGGGAATGCAGAAGAAATGATTGCAATGGATGAGATCGATTTTTTCAGCCGAGAGCTCGGCCGGCAGCGCCGACTGACGCGCGGTCTCGGTCAACATCGCGGCATAATCGCCGTGCAGCCATGCATTCGCGGCGCGGAAAAACTCGGGCGAGGCGACGGCGCTGAGCGGCATTCCGGTGAAAAAGCGGCTGTCGGCCGGCAAATCCTGTGTCGCGTCGAAATAGGCCTGCGCCGCTGATTGAGCCACGCAGCCGGGATTGCCGCTGATCGCGAGGCTGATCACGTGCGCGCCTGAGGCGCGATAGGCGTCCGCCTGGGTGACGAAGACGTTATAGCTGCCGCATGAGTGCCAAGCCGGATGCACGAGCAGAATTGTCTTGCCGGCGAGCGGCGCGGTCAGCAGATCGTACGTCGTCGGCTCTGGCATGGCCGACATCAGGCGTGCCGTCCATGCTGTGCGCGCCGGCGGCAACGCGCTCGCGCCGTGAGGGCTTGCGGGCGAGAAGAGGTCCGCGGCGCGCGGTCGGCACGGAGCAGAAGTGCGTGCGCGCCAAGCGAGAAAGCGGCAGTTTCTGGCCGTCGTTCCGGATGTTCTCTCAATATCCCGTTCCCAATCGTGGGCTTATATCGGTCCGCGGCCACGTGCCGCAAGCGAAGCCGTTCCCAATATCTGCCATCAAAAGGCAGAACTTTTAGGAACATAGAGCCACGCCACACGTGTATCCAGGTGAGTATCTGAAACTAACGCTTTTGTGCGCCAAGGTCGATAGAATGGCGCGGCTTGAACGGGGCTGGTATGCTTTGGCCGGTGCGTCTTGACGGGCCATGGTTTCGAGCCAAGGTTGGGCGCGGACCTCGCGTGCGCGGAAGGAACGGCGACAAAAGATGAGGGTGCCGAAGCTGCTCTACTTCTATCTCGGCCGGCGGGTCTTTTTTTCCGTCCTTCTGCTCGAGGTGGGCCTCTGCGTCCCCGTGGTGCTGACCCAACTCTTCCACTATCTGCCGGCCTCGGCAGTGCGCAGCGGCCTGCTGATGCCGGCGCTGATGGGCACGTTGCCGACAGCGATCTATCTCGCCTTGCCGATGGCGGTCGGGATTGCCGTGGCGCTCGAGTTTTCGCGCATGGCGGCCGAGGGCATGATCGCCGTGCTTTATTCGCTGCGCCTCTCGGTTGTGTCGATTTGCCTGCCCGCCACTATCGTCGCCTTGATCGCGGTCGTTTTGGGTTATTGGACCTCGATCTATATAGCGCCGGACAATGTCGGCCAGATGCACGATGTCATTTATGTCATCCGCAATTCGCTCAACCATCGGATGCTCGAACCGGCGCAATTTTACACATTCGATCACGGAACGCGCACGCTCTATTTCAAGCGCTGGAAGTCGGAAGACGTCGTCGAGGGGATGTTCATCCATCAAATCAATAAGAAGAAAAAAGAAGAGGAGATCATCACCGCGAAACAAACCGAGTTCCGCCGCAACGAGCATGGCGTGTTGCTGGTGATGAGCCACGGCACGCTCCAGAGCCGCCCGGATGGAAGCGATCAGATTCGCACCGCCGACTTCGATCAATATGTCATCCAGCTCGATATGCAGGGCACGAACGGCATGCCGAACCGCGGCTGGCGTGGCGTCTTCGAAATGCCGGGCCATGAATTCGTCAATGCATGGCCCGGCCGCGACGGCCCAAAGCAGCTCCTCTCCGATTGGATGAGCGAGGCGGCGAAGCGCTTCGGCATTCCGATCCTGGCTCTGACCCATGCCTTGCTGGCAATCGGCCTCGTCCTGACGCTGTCCAGCGCTACGGGGCGCAACACGACGACGATCGCCGCCCTCATTGCGATTCCGACGATCCATATCGGCATTTTGATCGGCACGGAAAGCGTCGTTCGGCGCGACCCGTTCCTGGTCTATACGGTCGCTCTGGCGGTCGGGTTGGAGCTGGCAGTGGCGATCGTGCTCATTCTCCGCCAGCAGGCCCGCTTTCCGGTGAAGCAGGGTGCACGCCAGGAGACGGGCGTGCCAAGCGGCGCGAGCGGGGCCGGAGCCGCGCTCTAGATCATCCTCAGCCCGCGGCTGCGCTCAAACGACCAGCCGCGGCGCGGTGATGAGCTTGGTGATGTTGAAGGCGCGCCGATAGGCGGTGATCACGTCGGCCGGCTTGCCGCAGGCGGCGACGCGGCCCTCGTCGATCCAGATGACATTGTCGCACAATTCTTCAAGCGTGCCGAGATCGTGCGAGACGACCAGGATCGTGCCCTTCTCCGCGAAGTTGCGGATATAATCGTCGCATTTCTTGGCGAAGGTCGCATCGCCGACGGAGAGCGCCTCGTCGACGATCAGAATGTCGGCATCGGCATGCGCGCAGACGGCAAAGGCGAGGCGTGCGGTCATGCCGCTCGAATACATTTTGAGCGGCTGGTTGAAGAATTCGCCGATATCGGCGAAGGCCGCGATGGAATCGAGCTTAGGGATGATCTCCTTGCGCCGCAGGCCGAGGATGGCGCCGCCGATCAGTGCATTTTCGCGCCCGGTCAATTCGAGATCGAAGCCGGCGCCGAGCGCCAGGATCGGCGCGATCCGGCCGAAGACGCGGATGTCGCCATGGCTCGGCTTGCTGATGCCGCAGATGAGCTGCAGCAGCGTCGTCTTGCCGGTGCCGTTGCGGCCGATGATGCCCCAGGTCTCGCCCCGGCGCACCTCGAAGCTCACGTCGCGCAGCACCCAATGCGGATGGTAGAACTGCTTCCAGCGCCCGAACAGCGCCTGATACAGCTGGTCGTTCCGCTTCAAGTAGAGTTGAAACGCCTTACCAACGCCTTTGCAGCTGATCGCGGGCTCAGATGACATCGACGAAGACATTCTTGTAGCGCATGTAGAATCGATAGGCGGAGCGGAAGACGAGGAGCGAGACAATCACAGTCCCCAGATAGAGCCAAGGGTTCGGAATCTTGTTGAGCAGAACGACGTCGCGGGTCAGCTCAACATAATCGCCGACGATATTGGCGCGAAGGAAAATCTTCAGGTTTCCCGGGACATCGTCGATCGAATAGAAGATCGGCGTCGCGAACATGAAAACCGGGACGATCGAGGCCATCAGGTGCATCACGTCGCGCGTGAACGACCCCAGCGCCATCAGGAACCAGCTTACCCCGAGAAGAAAGAGAAAGAACGGCACGAAGACGAAGGGCAGCAGCAGGATCGTCGGCGGCAGCTTGTGGGTGATGAGGAGCTCGAAAACCAGCAGGACGCAGAAGCTGATAGAAGCATAGACGGTGGCGCGGATCGCCGCGGTCCAGGCGAGCGTCTCGCTTGGAAAGATCGACTTCTTGATGAAATTCACGTGCTCGTGCAGCAGGCCGGGCGCGCGATAGGCCAGTTCGCCGAACAGGTTGAAGATGATAAGGCCGACGAAAATATTCAGCGAATAGTTGGCGACTCCATGCGCGGCAGTCGAGGCGCGGATGCCGACCGCATGCGAGAAGATGACGGTATAGACCGAGAGCATCAGCAGCGGGCCGAAAATCGCCCAGAGCCAGCCGAGGATCGAGCCGCTAAACCGCGCCATCAGCTCGCGCCGCACCACGGCGCGGATCAGTTCGCGAAAGTGCCAGGCCCGTGCCAGCGGCGTGAATATGCCGAAATTTTCGGCAAATTCTCCCGCGATGCCGCTGTCCGGCTTCTTGATGGCGGCGTCCGTCATGAGATGCGCAAAACCCCGTATTTGGACGCGGATGTAGACCAGTTTACGCTGGCCGCGTCAACGCGGCCGGCGGTTGCCGGCGCCCGACCAGGGCGAGCGGTCCGGGGCCGGCAGGCCCGCCAGCGCGACCACACGGCGCAGCGGCCGGCAGAAGCTGTGTGTCGTCGCAACCGCCTCTTTCAGCGCCAGCAGCGCCTGGCGCGCCGTCTCGGCGCTCACCTGGGCGAAGCGGCAGGTCCGGCCGGGCCGCAATTGCGCCAAGCGGCCGATATCGGCGCGGGCGATATGGCCAAGCTTGGGGTAACCCCCCGTGGGCGGATGGTCGGCCATCAGTACTAGCGGCTTTTTGTCTCCGGCGATCTGAATGGCGCCCAGCGCGACGCCATCGGAGACGATATTGTAGCCCCGGCTGTGGGCGATCGCGGCGCCGTCCAGCCGGTAGGCCATGCGGTCGCCCGCCGTGACCTTGAAGGGTGCGCTGAAGAAAAGATCGAGCGCCGCCGCGTCGAAATAATCGTCCTGCGGACCGAGGATTACCCGCAACGGCGCGTCGAGGTCCGGCCGCAGCCAGGGGGCGACGATCATCGCTTCGTCCAGGGGCGCGGCGGCTCCTTCCGCCAGAGGCAGACGATCGCCAGCCCGCAATATGCCGCCATTGAGCCCGCCGATCCCGGCGCGGGCATCGGTCGCCCGGCTGCCGAGTTCTACCGGTGTGCGCAGGCCGCCCGCGACTGCGAGATAGGTGAATATGCCGGCGACACCCGGCCGCGCGGCCAAATGGGCGCCGGGGGCCAGAACCAGCCGCGCCGCGGCGCCGACCAATTGGCCGTCGCGGAACCATGAGAAGCCGCCGCCGCAAAAGGCGACGCCGACCGGGCCAGGGCCCGCGTTGACGAGTTCGATGCCACCCGGGCCGATTTCGAGCGCCGCGTCATCGGCCGCATTGCCCAGCGCCAGATTGGCGGTGCGGAAAGCCGTCCAATCCATCGGCCCGGCCGGGGTCAGGCCATAGCGGCGCAAGCCGAACCGGCCGCCGTCCTGGATCGTCGCGCCGGGCCCGGCGCTGAGCACGCTGAGATGCGGAGCCTCCATCTCACGCCTTCTGTTCGATCACGCATTGCTCGATGACCTGCGCCCCCGCGTCCGCCGCCTGGCGCAGGCGTGCGAATGTCGCGCCATCGACCGGCGTGAAGCGGATGCGGTCGCCGATGTCGAGGCTGACCGGCGGGCTGCGCTTCGGGTCGAAGAGCAGGGCCGGCGTCGCGCCGAGGTTATACCAGCCGGTCGGCATCGGCCGGTTGGCGATCAAAGCCTGGCCGCCGGCGATCAGCAGCGCGCCCTGCGGCACCGGCGGGCGCGGCTTCGGCCGCCGCGAGATGATGAGTTCGGCCGGCAATCCGCCAAGGAAGACATAGCCCGGCGCGAAGCCGAACATATAGATACGATATTCGGCCCCGGCATGGAGCGCTGCGACTTTTTCGGGCGTCAGCCCGAGCGCTGCCGCGACCTCCGCCAGATCCTCGGCATGGGGCGGCTCGTAGCAGGCCGGGATCAGCCAATGTTTGGGTACGCCGCCGGCGCCGGGGCCGATCCGCAGCTTGCGCAGTTCCGAGATCAGCGCGTCGGTCGCGAGCCGGCGCGGGTCGAAATGGATCATCAGGGAACGATAGGTCGGCACCGTTTCGATGATGCCGGGGATGGCGGCGGCCGCCAGCGCGTGGTCGAAGGCGCGGACCTTGTCGTTCAGGGCGGGGTCGATCGCCGCGCCGAATTCGACGACGAGCGCGGATTCACCGGCGGGCAGAAAGCGGGGTGTGGCGGGCATGAATGCCTCCAGCCCGATGCTCGCGCCTCAATTGGGCAGCCAATGGGCGAAAACGGCGACGAGCAGAAATATCCCGAGCAGCACGCGATAGATGGCAAAGGGCCAGGAGGAGAAGCGCTCGAGAATGCGCAGCAAGCCCCAGATCGCGATGAAGGCCGAGATCGAGGCGACGACGAGCCCGACCGCGAGGACCGACCAGCCATGCGCATCGAGATGCGCCTTGTGCAATTCGTAGAGTTCTTTCAGCCCCGCGGCGGCAATGGCCGGGATGCCGAGCAGGAAGGAGAAGCGCGCCGCCTCGGTGCGCTCGAGGTCGCGGAACAGCGCCGCCGTGAAGGTCGAGCCGGACCGCGAGACGCCGGGAATCAGCGCGCCGCATTGGGCAAAGCCGACGATCAGCGCGTCCTTGAGATTGACGTTATCGAGCGTGCGCTTGTGCCGCGAATAGATTTCCGCGAGCCCGAGCAGCACGCCCATGACGATATAGGCGACGCCGATGGCGGAGAGCGAGCGCAGCGGCGAATTGCAGGTGTTGAGCAGCTTCGAGAGCAGCGTGCCGGCGATGATGATGGGCAGTGTCGCGATGAGGATCCAGACGCAGAAGCGCAGCGACCAGTCGCTGAAGTCGCGCCGCTTGATGGCGGAGACCGCGCCGCCCGTGAGCCCTGCCACATCGGTCCAGAAATAGCTCACGACGGCGGCGAGGGCGGCGAGCTGCATGGCGGCGGAGAAGGCCGAGCCCGGGTCGCGCCAGCCGAACAGGGCCGGGACGACGCGCATATGCGCCGTCGAGGAGACGGGCAGAAGCTCGGTAATGCCCTGCACGACGCCGAGAAAGGCAACCTTGGCATAGCCCAGCGCGACAAATCCGGTATCGAGCCCCTCGGTGCAAGCGCCAGCCATGTCGATGAAGTCCCGCCAATTTTCGAATCGTGTTCTGCGTGCCGCAAAAGTCTGCCCAAGACAAGAGGCGGCGTAAACGAGGCGGCGGGAACACCCCATCAAATGTCGAGTTCCGCGGGAAGCTGCGCTTTTGGTCGCGAACTAGCCCGGGCGGTCCTTCACCGATCAGGGATGTAAAGCTGTTCGAGATCGGCAATCAATCCGGGCCCGGTCGGCTGCCATTTCAGCTTTTTCCGCGTTTGCTCGCTTGAGGCGGGGAGATCGAGCGCCGCAAACATCGCGAGCCAACCAAAATAGGCCTGAGCCTCATCAGGGGCGATGGATTTGACCGGAATCTGCAGGCGCCGGCCAAGCGTGTCCGCGATATTCTTGTGCGAGACGCCTTCCTCCGCGACTGCATGATATATCGCGCCCGGTTCCGCCTCTTCGAGTGCCAGCCTGTAGAGGCGGGCCACGTCGAACACATGCGCCGCGGGCCAACGGTTGTGTCCGTCTCCGATATAGGCGCACACGCCCTTTTCGCGCGCGATGGCGATGGCATAGGTGACAAGGCCCTGCTTGACCGTGTCGTGAACTTGCGGGAGGCGCACGACGGATACATTGATCCCATCCGCGGCGAGCGCCGCGGCAGCTGCTTCCGACGCGCGGGGGAAATCCGGCGCGGGCTTGTCGTCCTCGGTCGCGATTCGGCCCGGTGCGACGAGGCCGACGCCGGAGGTGACGAGCAGCGGTGCGTCCGAGCCTTTGAGCCCCGAGCCGAGCGCCGCGATGGCGTGACGGTCGATCTCGCAGTTTTCCGCGAATTTCGAGAAGTCGTGGATGAAGGCCAGATGAATCACGCCGTCCGCCGCCGCCGCGCCGCTCCGCAGGCTCTCCAGATCTTCCAGATCACCGTGATGCACGTCGGCGCCCGCGGCGGCCAGAGCCTTCGTGCCGGCCTCCGAGCGCGTGAGGCCAAGCACTGTGTGGCCGGCCGTGATCAATTCCTTGACGACGGCGGAGCCGATGAAGCCAGTCGCGCCAGTAACGAAAACACGCATGAAGCTATTCTCCGGTTGAGATGCGGAGACTATTGGCGCATCATCTATCCCGGTAAATAAGTGAGATTATACAGGTATACTGGCTAATAGGATGGGCGTGGCTGCCAATGAAAACCTTCTCGGAATCTATCTGAAGGATCGCCGTACCAGGCTCGATCCGGCCGCGTTTGGCCTATCAGGGACGCGCCGGCGAACGCCCGGCCTGCGCCGGGAAGAAGTCGCTCAGCGCGCCAATATCAGTCCGACCTGGTACACATGGCTGGAACAGGGGCGGGGCGGCGCGCCGTCGGCCGACGTGCTCGACCGGATCGCCCGCGCGCTGATGCTGACGGATGTCGAGCGCGAACATCTTTTCCTGCTCGGCCTCGGCCGCCCGCCCGAAGTCCACTACAAGGCGGCCGAGGGGGTCACGCCACGCCTGCAGCGCGTGCTCGATGCGCTTGAATTCAGCCCGGCCTTCATCAAGACGCCGATCTGGGATGTCGTCGCCTGGAACCGCGCCGCCGCGGCGGTGCTGACCGATTACGCCACGCTCGAGATCCAGAAGCGCAATATCCTGCGGCTGATGTTCTGCGAGCCATATATCCGCGCCCGGCAAACCGATTGGGATAGCGTTGCCCGCTTCGTCGTTGCCGCCTTCCGAACAGATGTCGCCCGTGCCGGGGCCGCGGATTATGTGAAATCCTTCGTCGACGATCTTTGCCGCGAGAGCGCCGAATTCGCCCGCTTATGGCGCGAGAACGATGTGCGCACCTATGGCGAGGGCACCAAACATCTGCGCCATCCGGTCGCCGGCATGATTGAGATGGAATATTCGACTTTCGCCGTCGATGGCCGGCCCGACCTCGGCATGGTGGTCTATAATCCGGCGACGCCAGCGGACACTGACAAGGTCAGATCGCTGATGGAATCGCAATCTCGACAAAATCCGCCGCCTCGTGTAGAAGCCGCGCCTTAACTCAAAACAGCGTTCCGAAACGCCCGCCTGGCGGCTGCGGCCGAACCCAGGCGAAACGGAAGGACTATTCCTATGGTCAATATTATCGAAGAGCTGGAAGCGGCTCAGGTCGCCAAGCTCGCCGCCGCCAGAGCGGTCCCGGAATTCCAGCCGGGCGACACCATCATTGTCAATGTCAAGGTGAAGGAAGGCGAGCGCACCCGCGTCCAGGCCTATGAGGGCGTCTGCATCGCCCGCACCGGCGGCGGCCTCAACGAGAGCTTCACCGTCCGCAAGATTTCCTACGGCGAGGGCGTCGAGCGCGTCTTCCCGATCTATTCGCCGAACATCGACTCGATCAAGGTTCTGCGCCGCGGCAAGGTGCGCCGCGCCAAGCTCTATTATCTGCGCGACCGGCGCGGCAAGTCGGCCCGCATCGCCGAGAGGCTCGAGACGCCCGCCGCCAAGGCAGCCCGCGAGGCGGCCAATGCACAGGCACCGACGGTGAAAAAGGCGCCTGTGGAGAAGAAGGCGAAGGCCGTCGTGCGCGCCCCGAAGGGCGGCGGCAAGGCCAAGTAATCCTGGCCAAGTAATCCTGGCGCCGCGGTCCCTCTCAGGACAGCGGCGCGTTGAGGATCCAGCGATGGCCGAACGGATCGCGGAAAGTCGCGAGCCGTGTGCCCCAGAAGCTGTGGGTCGGGTTCGTCTCAGCCTTGCTGCCGAGCCCGATCGCCCGCTTGAAGATGAGGTCAACCTCAGTGGCGGCCTCGAATTCAAGACTGATAGAGACGCACATCGGCTCGCCGGGGATCGGGATGCGGGTGTTGCCGAATTCCGGAAAGGCGTCGGCCAGCATGATCGAGCCGCCGTTAATCGTGAGCTCGCAATGCATGATCCGCAGCCCATCGAGCGCCGGCATGAGCGCCTGCTGCTTGGCGCCGAAGACGGTCGTATAGAAGGCGATCGCCGCCATGGCGGGCGAGACGGTGAGATAAGGCGCGACAGGCGGGCGCATTCTGTTCTCCGCTGCTCCGGGCGGTTCAAGCCCAGACGCCCCTGCATAGAGGCGATGATGTTTTTATAACTATTCCTATATCCGGGTTGGGGTTAATAACCGCTCCAGTTTCCGCCAGATACGCTCCGGCGGCAAGCGGCGCGGGGCCGCAACCCAATGAAGAGTGCTTGAGATATGGCCGAGTTACGCACGCTCTATGACAAAATCTTCGACACCCATGTGGTCGACCGCCAGGATGACGGCACCTGCCTCATCTATATCGACCGCCATCTCGTCCATGAGGTGACGAGCCCGCAGGCGTTCGAAGGGCTGCGGACCGCCGGGCGCAAGGTGCGTGCGCCGCAGAAGACGCTCGCCGTCGTCGATCATAATGTGCCCACCACCGATCGCCGCCAAGGCATCAAGGATGAGGAGAGCCGCATCCAGGTTGAGACGCTCGCCGCCAATGCCAAGGATTTCGGCATCGATTATTTCGATGCGCTCGACCGCCGCCAGGGCATCGTCCACATCATCGGGCCGGAGCAGGGCTTCACCCTGCCGGGCTCGACCATCGTCTGCGGCGACAGCCACACGTCGACGCACGGCGCCTTCGGCGCGCTGGCGCATGGCATCGGCACGTCCGAGGTCGAGCATGTGCTGGCGACGCAGACGCTGATCCAGTCGAAGGCCAAGAACATGCGCATCGTCGTCGACGGCAAGCGCGGCGAAGGCGTTTTCGCCAAGGACATCATCCTGGCGATCATCGGCGAGATCGGCACCGCCGGCGGCACCGGCCACGTCATCGAATATGCCGGCGAGGCGATCCGCGACCTTTCGATGGAAGGCCGCATGACCGTCTGCAATATGACGATCGAGGGCGGCGCCCGCGCCGGGCTCATCGCCCCCGACGAAAAAACCTACGCCTTCATCAAGGACCGGCCGCGCGCGCCGAAGGGCGCCGACTGGGATGCGGCCCGCCGCCACTGGGAAACGCTCCAGTCCGACGAAGGCGCGCATTTCGACAAGGTAATCCGGCTCGACGCGGCCAATCTGCCGCCGATCGTCACCTGGGGCACGAGCCCCGAGGATGTGATCTCGATCGCCGGCAGAGTGCCGACGGCCGAGCAGGGCGCGAGCGAGGCCAAGCGCGCCTCGATCCGCCGCGCGCTCGACTATATGGGCCTCGCTGGCGGCGAGAAGATCACCGATGTCGCGATCGACCGGGTGTTCATCGGCTCCTGCACCAATGGCCGCATCGAGGATCTGCGCGTCGCCGCCAAGATGGTCGAAGGCAAGAAAGTGTCGGACCGCGTCAACGCGATGGTCGTGCCCGGCTCGGGCCTCGTCAAAGCGCAGGCCGAGGCGGAAGGCCTCGACAAGATCTTCCTGGCCGCGGGCTTCGAATGGCGCGAGCCCGGCTGCTCGATGTGCCTCGCTATGAATCCCGACCGTCTCGCGCCCGGCGAGCGCTGCGCCTCGACCTCGAACCGCAATTTCGAGGGCCGCCAGGGCTTCAAGGGCCGCACCCACCTCGTCTCGCCCGCCATGGCGGCGGCGGCGGCGGTCGCCGGCCATTTCGTCGACGTGCGGGACTGGCGCTAACAAAATGCTGCGGCCCGCTGCTTGCGGGCCGCGCGGCAATCTTATAATTCAGCGCCTCGGTCGGTGTTTTGAGCATGTTCTGACCGAAAAAGTCGGACAACTTTTTCGGAACATGCTTTGCGGGCGTGGCGGAACTGGTAGACGCGCCAGACTCAAAATCTGGTTCTGGTAACAGAGTGTCGGTTCGATTCCGACCGCCCGCACCA
>JARLIV010000012.1 GCA_031291555.1 Methylovirgula sp.
AATCGATCATCGAGAAGCTGCGCACCGAGGTCGAAGGGCGCGATATCTGATCCGTCATTGCGAGGCGCGATAGCGACGAAGCAATCCAGAAGATGAGTCTGGATTGCTTCGCTTCGCTCGCAATGACGATGCGGACAAAGTCCGCCCCATCGTGGAACGATGCGCTGAACTATTTCTCGATATAGGCGATCCGCACCATATTGGTCGCGCCGGGTGAACCGAAGGGCACGCCCGCGACGATGATGATCCGCTCGCCGGGCGCGGCGAAGCCCTCCGCCGCGGCGATGACGCAGGCGCGGTCGCTCATGTCGTCGACATCCTGCGCATCCTCAGTGACGACGGCATGGACGCCCCAGACGAGGGCGAGGCGCCGGGCGGTGTCGCGGTTCGGCGTCAAAGCGAGCACCGGCGGTTCCGGCCGCTCGCGGGCGATGCGGAACGCGGTCGAGCCGGACGAAGTCCAGGCGACGATCGCCTTCAAGTCCAGCGTCTCGGCGACATCGCGCGCTGCGGTGGCGATGGCGTCGGCGACGGTCGCCTCCGGCTTCGGCCGCTGCGCATTGATGATCTGCCGGTAGAAGGAATCGCGCTCGACCTCTTCGGCGATCTTGTTCATCGTCGCCACGGCCTCGACCGGGTAGCGGCCGGAGGCGCTCTCGGCCGAGAGCATGATCGCGTCGGCACCCTCGAACAGCGCCGAGGCGACGTCGGAGACTTCGGCGCGGGTCGGTACCGGCAGCGAGATCATCGATTCGAGCATCTGCGTCGCGACGATGACCGGCTTGCCGAGGCGGCGCGCCATACGGGTGATGCGCTTTTGCAGGCCGGGCACTTTTTCGAGCGGCATCTCGACGCCAAGGTCGCCGCGCGCCACCATGAAGGCGTCGGCGACTTCCATGATCTCCTCGAGCCGCGAGATCGCCTGCGGCTTCTCGATCTTGGCGAGCACGAGCGCGCGGCCGCCGGCCACTTTCTTGACATCTGCCACATCTTCGGCCCGCTGCACGAAGGAAACAGCGATCCAATCGACGCCGGCCTCAAGCCCCGCTTCAAGATCGCCGCGATCCTTTGGCGTCATCGAGGCGACCGGGATTTCTGTATCCGGCAGGCTGACGCCCTTGCGGTTGGAAACACGGCCGCCGACGTCGACCACGGCGACGGCGCGCTTCGGGGACGCTTCGGAGATATGCAGGCGCACTTTGCCGTCATCGACCAGCACGACATGGCCGGGCTGCAGCGCCTGCAAGATTTCCGGATGCGGCAGGTGCACGCGCGTCGCATCGCCGGGCGTCGCGTCGGAATCGAAGACGAAGCTGTCGCCATTCTTTAATTCCACCGCGCCGTCCTTGAAGAGGCCGATGCGCAGCTTCGGTCCCTGCAGATCGAGCAAAATCGCGATCGGACGGCCGAATTCCTGCTCCAGCGAACGGATGATCTCCACGCGTTCGCGCATGTCGTCATGGCTCGCATGACTCATGTTGATGCGGAACACATCGGCGCCGGCGCGAAACAGATCGGCAATGGCGGCGCGCTGGGCAGTTGCGGGACCCAAGGTCGCGACGATCTTGCTGCGGCGAAGCCGTCGCATCATTAACTCCCCTTCCTCAATCTGCGGGCGTCGCTATTTAGGCGATCGGCCGGGCATTTAATACGGAATACAGCCGTAGGTTAGATGAAATTTTGTGCGCTTTGGTGAAGCCCCAAAGCCGGAATCCCGTCCGCGCCCCAAAATCGAGTCAGGGGCCGGAATGGACGGGCGCAGGCGCGGGGTCGGTCAATTGCACGGTCCAATTGCGCGCCTCACGCCCGGTGTCGATCTCGAAGAAGCCGGTCCGGTCGAAGCCGCGGACGAAACAATCCTGCCGCCCGGTGATGCGGAACTCATGGTCGGCCGTGCACATGAAGGCCTTGCCCTTCCATTCGGCGCCGCGCTCATCCATGGCATAGACATAATAGAATTCCGCCGCTAGGGGGCCGCGCACGAGATTGTCGCAGGCGCCCGCCTTGATATTCCACCAACCTTCGCTCACCCAACTGGTGCCGTTGGTATAGGCGATGGCGACACTCACGCGATTCGTGCTCATATTGCAAAGCCGAAAATCGGCGCGTGCCGGACGGGCAGCGACCAAAGCCAGGACAAATAGGAGCGGCGCCAGCACCCGCACAAGATTAGGACGTGAATGGCTCATCGGATCGGAGATAGTCCAAGGCGAAGACTATGTCGCAACAAAGGCCAAAGGCGGGGCCGGACGCATAACGCCGGCCAGAATAAGGGGGCTTCGGCCAAGTGGCGCAAGGGAAATCTTGGCGCCGGGCCCGATCATCCCAAAGTTCCGCCCAAAGTTCCGTTGAAGATCAGCGAAAAGTTGACTTCGGGCGATCCCTATCTTTGAAGATTTGTCATGGCAGAGGCGCAAGGGCCGGATCAATTCGAGGCGATCGAGCGAATCGACGGACGGGCCGAGGCCGGGGTCCTGCTCCTCTGCGATCATGCCAGCAACGCCCTGCCGCAGAGCTATGGCACGCTCGGGCTGCCAAGCGTCGATCTTGAGGCGCATATCGCTTACGATATCGGCGCCGCCGATCTCACCCGCCGGCTTGCGGCGCAGCTCGGCGCGCCGGCGCTGCTCACCCGCTTTTCGCGCCTGCTGATCGATCCCAATCGCGGCGCGCAGGACCCGACCTTGGTGATGCGCCTGTCGGACCGCAGGCTGATCCCCGGCAATGCCCGCATCGACGCGGCCGAGATCGCCCGGCGCCGCCAGCTTTATTGGCAGCCCTATCGCACCGCCATCGCCGAGACGATCACCGCGCTCGCGGCCAAGGGGGGAGTCCCGGCCATCGTATCGCTGCATACGTTTACGCCCAATTGGCGCGGCACGGCACGGCCCTGGCAGATCGGCATTCTGTGGGACGCCGACCCGCGCCTGCCGCAGCCGCTGATTGCGGCGCTCAAAGCCCGCGGCCTTATCGTCGGCGACAACGAGCCTTACGACGGCGCGCTGCCCGGCGACACGCTGCATGAGC
The DNA here is from genome assembly GCA_031291555.1 of Methylovirgula sp. Classification (GTDB taxonomy): domain Bacteria; phylum Pseudomonadota; class Alphaproteobacteria; order Rhizobiales; family Beijerinckiaceae; genus Methylovirgula. The sequence goes on from JARLIV010000012.1 coordinate 3,028, forward strand.
AGGTCACCGCGCGGGGGCTCGCCGGGCTTTTGATCGAGGTTCGCCAGGATCTCGTCGCGACCCCGGAAGGGGCGCATGGCTGGGCCGATCTTTTGGCCGAGGTGCTGGCGCCGATCCTGGCGCGGCCCGAGATGCATGAGATCGTCTTCAATCCGAGCCGTGCCGGCCATTGCGCCCGATAGGTCAGAATAGCGGGGATTTCGCGCCCAGATGCTTGATTTTGGGCGGCCGGAGCCGCAACGAAACGCGAAATCGCGGGCGCGCCAATGCGTCCAGCCCAAATTAAGGTAGCGTAAGATGACGGCAGCAGCCAAAACCGATAGCAGCGTCGCGGCAGGAGAATTGAAGCAGTTCGTCGAGCGGATCGAGCGGCTGGAAGAGGAAAAGAAAGCGCTCGCCGACGATATCCGCGACGTCTACGCGGAATTGAAGGGCCGCGGCTATGACACCAAGGCCGTGCGCCAGATCGTCAAGATCCGCAAGCAGGACCACGCCGAGCGCAAGGAGATGGAGGCGATTCTCGATCTCTACATGCAGGCGCTGAACATGACTTAAAATTTTCCTGTCTTGCGCGGAATTGAAAGATTCCAATCGCGGGCGCGCGCGGGGTTTTGATCGAAATCAACCCCGCGTTATCGCAATCTTACAAAATGCGAGCCGTCTTACTATCTCGAGCGTGCGCGCGCGGGCGACAGAGAAACTGGTGTGCTCCGCGCTGCATCGCTTTTCGTTGAGGGGTTGTGGCATGACGCAGGACGCAAGCATTCTCTTCTCGCCCTTTCGTCTGGGCGATATCGAACTGAAAAATCGCATCGTCATGGCGCCGCTGACGCGCAATCGCGCGACGCATGGCACCGATGCGCCGAACGATCTCAACGCCGAATATTACCATCAACGCGCTTCCGCCGGCCTGCTCATCAGCGAGGCGTCACAAATCTCGCAGCAGGGCCAGGGCTATATCTGGACGCCGGGCATCTATTCGCAGGCCCAGGTCGAGGGCTGGAAAAAAGTCATCGAGGCCGTGCACAAGGCCGGCGGCAGAATCTTCATCCAGCTTTGGCATGTCGGGCGCATCTCGCATGTGTCCTTGCAGCCGCACGGCGGCGCCCCGGTCGCGCCCTCGGCGACCCGGGCGAATTCGAAGACGTTCATCGCCGGCGGCTTCGCCGACGTATCGGAGCCGCATGCGCTGACCGCTGACGAGATCAAGGCGATCGTGCGCGATTATGTCGCCGCCGCGGAAAATGCGAAAAAGGCCGGCTTCGACGGCGTCGAGATTCATGCCGCCAACGGCTATCTGATCGATCAATTCCTCAAGGACAAAACCAATCATCGCACCGATGCTTATGGAGGCTCGGTCGAGAATCGCCTGCGCTTTCCGCTCGAAGTGGTCGATGCGATCCTCGGCGTTTGGCCGCGCGAGCGTGTCGGCATCCGGCTTTCGCCGGTCACGCCCGCGAACGACATTGCCGACAGCGATCCGGCGAAAGTTTTCTTTCCGTTTGTCGAGCAACTCAGCGCCCGCGGCCTTGTCTACATCCACGTGATCGAAGGTGCGACGGGTGGCCCGCGCGACATTGCGCCGTTCGATTATGTCGGCCTGCGCAAGAGCTTCTCAGGCGCCTATATCGCCAACAACGGCTATACGCGTGATCTCGCGATCGAGACCTTGCGGGAGAACCGCGCCGATCTCATCGCCTTCGGCAAGCCGTTCATCTCCAATCCAGATCTCGTCGAGCGCCTGCGCCGCGCCGCGCCCCTCAACCCGCCGCAGCAGGAGACGTTCTACGGCGGCGGCGCGCATGGCTATACGGACTATCCGGCGCTCGCCGGGTAGAGGCGCTAGCGGCATATATTTTTTGGCGTGCCGCGACCTCTCGAATTTATATGCGCTTCCATGCACATCTCCCGCCAAAGCGTGTTCCGGAAAAGGTGTTCGAATTTTCCGGCCAGGGCACGCTTCAGTATCCCTGGCGGGAGTGTCATGGGCAGCAAACGAAGCCGCGAGCCGGAGCAGAGCGCTGGCGCTCGCGTCATGTTCGAATTCGGCATCGTGCTCGCCATTCTGCTGACGATCGCGCTGGCATGCGATCTTTTCCTGCGGATTTTGGGCGCGGGCTGATCGCGGCTTGGCTTGCGCCGTGTTTCCGAATCCCCAAGCCGAAGCGCCGCAATTCGTGGCGAGCGGCCCCCGTCCCTGATCTTATTTTTGCGACACTGTAACGCCGCCGGCTCCGGGCGCGTAGAGGTAGAAGTCGCTGGCCCGTACTGAGGGGACCGCGGCTTACATCGAAGACAGATGGCCTCAAACGACCCTGTATCCGCAGGGGGAAGGAGTACGAACATGCGCGTTAAAGCCACTTTCATTGCCCTTGCTGCAGCGCTTCTCTTTGCGACCGGCGCCGGCGCCGTCAATGTTCAAGAGACCGTTCAGATGATCACGCATACCGATCTCATCATGAAGGACGGCAGCACCATGCATGCCGACATCGTTACGA
>JARLIV010000089.1 GCA_031291555.1 Methylovirgula sp.
GCCCAAGGCAGACGTAAAGGCCCATATGGCGGCCGCCGTCGGCAATGGATTGGCGCAGCCATTTGACGGCCTCAGTGAACTGACGCCGTTGAAAACAAAGAATGCCAAGGCCGAAGGCGGCCTCGGAGAGGTGCGGGTCGAGCTTGAGGGCGGCGAGGTAACCCGCTTCCGCGGCCACCACGTCGCCAAGCGCACTGTCGATAGCGGCGAGCAAAAGCCAGCCCTGCGGCTGGGCCGGGTCGCAATCGAGCGAGCGGCGCTGGGCCGCGGCCGCCTCCGCATACCGGCCGGCGCGGTAAGAGGCGCCTGCGAGATCGTTCCAGAGATCGGCTTCCTCCGGCGCCAAAGCCAGCGCGGCCTTGAGGACGCCGAGCGCCGGCTCGGTCTGGCCTTGCGCCGAAAGCGCGAGGCCAAAGCGCCGGAGCGCCTCATGCGGCTGCGGATATTCGACGCTCAGGCGCGCGAGGATCGGATTCGTGAGGCGCCAGCCGGTAAACGCCTGGCTGACCTCCACCGCGCGCGGCAGTTCGATCTGCATAGGGCCTCCCTCCGCGCTCTGCGCACCTTGGCAGGAGGTTTAAGACCGGGAGCTTGCTCGGGCCTGTCCGGGCCTGTCGCGCGCGTTCCGGAAAAGTTGCGCGACTTTTCCGATGAGCCCATGCGCCAGTATGTTGAACACGCTCAGCCGAATTTGTTGTTCTTCGGGAAGCCCTTGGGCGGCAGGCGCCCGGCCTCGGCGCGGTTGCCGACCCACTCGCGCAGATCGCGCATCGCCACAGTGAAGGTGCGTCCGGCCGAATCCTTCCAGCTGAGGCCCTCGGACTTGCCAAACACTTTGGCATCGGAAATGCCGCCGTCGCGGTAGCGTTGCAGCCGCACGCCCTTGCCCCGCGCCATCTCCGGCATCTGATCGATCGGGAAGACGAGCAGCTTGCGGTTCTGACCGATGACCGCGACGTGGTCGCCCGCCGCCGGGGTGACGATCGCCGCCTCCGCCGGCAGATCGCGATTGAGCAGAATCTTGCCCTTGCGCGTGCCGCCGATCATCTCGTCCGTGGGCGCGATGAAGCCGCGCCCGTCGCTCGAGGCGACCAGCATCTTCTCGCCTGCCACGTAAGGAAAGACGGAGACGATATCTTCACCCTCGCCGATATCGACCATCAGCCGCAACGGCTCGCCTTGCCCGCGCCCGCCGGGCAGTTTCGAGGCTTCGAGCGTGAAAATCCGCCCATCCGTCGCGAAGACGAGAATCTTCTCCGTCGTCTCGGTGAAGAAGCTCAGTTTTAGCCTGTCGTCGCCCTTGAACTGCAGGCTGGATAGATCCTCGACATGGCCCTTGAGCGCGCGGACCCAACCCTTCTCCGAGACGACAACGGTGACCGGCTCGCGCTCGATCATCGCGGTCGCGAGATCTAGATCGGCGACTTCCGGCGCTTCGGCGAACTGCGTGCGGCGCTTGCCGAGCGCCGTGTCCTGGCCGAACTTCTTCTTCAGATCGCGCAGCTCGATGCCGATGACCTTCCATTGCTTGGCATCGTCGGCCAGCAATTTGTCGATGTCGCTCTTTTCCTTGGTGAGCTCGTCGAATTCGCGGCGCAGCCCCATTTCCTCGAGCCGACGCAGGCTGCGCAGGCGCGTGTCGAGAATGTAATTGGCCTGAACCTCGGTGAGTTCGAAGGTCGCCTTCAATACGTTCTTGGGCTCATCCTCCTCGCGGATGATGCGGATCACCTCGTCGAGATTTAGGAAGACGATCAGCATGCCGGCGACGACTTCGAGCCGGTGGGCGATCTCCTCGAGCCGGAAGCGGGAGCGCCGCTGCAGCACGACGCGGCGGTGGTCGAGCCATTGCCGCAATGCCTCCTTGAGCGAGACCACGCGCGGCACGACGCCGTCCACAAGCACGTTCATGTTCATCGGGAAGCGGCTCTCAAGCTCGGTCGTCTTGAAGAGCTGTTCCATCATCAACTCGGCATCGACCGTGCGGACACGAGGCTCGATGACGATGCGGACATCCTCCGCCGATTCGTCGCGAATGTCGGCGACGAGCGGCAATTTCTTCTCGGCCAGAAGCTCGGCGATCTTCTCGATGAGCCGCGACTTCTGCACCATGTAGGGGATTTCGGTGACGACGACGTTATAGGTGCCGCGCGTGCCCTCCTCGCGCTGCCACTTCGCCCGCACGCGGAAGGCGCCGCGCCCGGTGCGATAGGTCTCGGCGATCTGCTGCGGCGAGTCGACGATGATGCCGCCGGTCGGGAAATCCGGCCCTGGCACGAATTTCAAGAGATCTTCGTCGCTCGCATTCTTATGCGCGATAAGGTGCAGACAGGCATCGCAAAGCTCGGCAACATTATGCGGCGGGATCGAGGTCGCCATGCCGACAGCGATGCCCTGCGAGCCATTGGCCAGGAGATTGGGAAAAGCAGCCGGCAGAACCACCGGTTCGGTCTGGTCGCCGGAATAATTGTCACGGAAGTCGACGGCATTCTCGTTGATGCCTTCGAGCAGCAGGCGCGCGAGCTCCGTCATTCGCGCTTCGGTATAGCGATAGGCCGCGGCGCCATCGCCATCGATATTGCCGAAATTGCCCTGCCCATCGACGAGCGGATAGCGCGAGGAAAAATCCTGCGCGAGGCGGACGAGCGCCTCATAGATCGCCTGGTCGCCGTGCGGATGGAACGAACCCATCACGTCGCCGACGATTTTCGCACATTTCTTGAACGCGGTGCCGGGGTCGAGCCGCAGGATGTGCATGCCATAAAGGATGCGCCGGTGCACCGGCTTCAGGCCGTCGCGCGCGTCAGGTAGCGCCCGGCCCATAATGGTCGAGAGCGCATAAGCGAGATAGCGCTCTTCGAGCGCCTCGCGCAGATTGACGGGTTCTGGCTCGCGCACCGGCGGCGGAGCGACGTTTTTGCCCATGAAAATGCCTTCTTCGGGATTCGCCCGCCCGCCGTGGAGACGGGAGCGAATGTTTAGAGGATCACTTGAGTCGCAGCAAATTTGATTTGGCCGCGGAACGCGCATCGCCCGGTGCACAAAGGCCCGCGGCTGTTGCGCCGCTGCACTTGTCGCATAGGCGTCGGCGACCGTAAAAGAAGCCGCGATTCACGGCACAAGGTGCGGCACCGCACTGATTCCGTTGCCGTGCTCGGCATAGTCGCGACATTCGCCAGTACAAGCGGCAAGAGCATTATATGATGAAAATCGTTCTGTTCCTTGGATTGGTGACCAGTGCGGCAATTTTTGCGGTTGCCCTGATCGGCGCCCCGGCTGGCGAAGGCGTTGCCGCACGCGAAGCCCAGCCCGCAACGGGCTGTCATGTCGAGCAATTCGCCCTCGACGAGGGCTATGGGGTGAGCCGCCAGGTCACCCGCCACGTCTGCCCCGGCGCGCCGTAAAGCTTTCATCGCAATTTCGCAAGTTCCGCCAGATAGGCATGCCGCGCCTCGGGCATTTTGAGCCCGCGCGGGGCGAAGACGTCGCGCTCCAGAAAATAGCCAGTGAGCCGGAAGCCTTCCGTCACGTCATTGGCTTGAGCCTCGCCGTCATCCCGCAAGAATCCCGGCAGGGGCAGGAGCCGCTCATGATAGGGCGCGCCGGAGAGCCGCGAGACGGCGCGGCCGCTTTTCGGCGAGACGTAGATCAAATCCTCGACCGCGCCGCTCGCCGCGCAACGGCCGAGGTCGAGGCCGAATCCGAGTTCCGTGAGGATGGCGAGCTCGAAGCGCACCAGCGCCGCCGGATTTGCCCGCGCGTCGCCGAGATGGTCGGCGATGCGCAAAGCCGTCTCGTAGAGTTCCGAGTGCGGATCGCGCTCGGCCAGCAGCCGCAGCAGCGCGGCCAGATGATTGAGGCCATGCAGCGCGAGCGCGCTCGCCATCAGATTGGCCGCACGCGGCTTCGTCACTTCGACGGCATAAAGGCCCAGATGTTCGTCGAGCCGCGCCCGCCACACCAGCGCGACACTATTGCCCGGCTGCAAGAGCGGCTGCCAGCGCTTCGAACGGCCGCCGCGCACAAGGCCGAGATGGCGTCCGTGAGCGTGCGTCATCGCTTCGAGGATAACGCTGGTTTCCCCGTGCTTCTTGAGGCCGATGATGAGGCCGTCGTCGCGCCATTCCATGAAACTATTTCAACTTATGCGGCTCAGCCTTCATCCACATCGTGGCGATAGCCGACGCCATGCACCGTGCGGATGATGCGCGGCGCCGCGGGATCGATCTCGATCTTCTTGCGCAGCGCCGAGACATATTGATCGAGCGCGCGGCTGTTCGGCATGTAGTCGCGCCCCCAGGCGAGATCGAACAATTCATCGCGCGAGACCGCCTGGCCGCGCCGCGCGTAGAGCGTGGCGAGGATTGCGACCTCGCGATTGGTCAGATCGATCTTCTGGTCGCCGCGAAAGGCGCGCATCGCCTTCTGATCGACGACGATGTCGCCCATATGGATTCGTCCCTCGGAATCGGACTGGCCCGGGCCTTGCGCCTTCACCCGCCGCAGCGCCGCCTTGATGCGCGCGACAAGCTCGCGCGCGCCGAAGGGCTTGGCGATGTAATCATCCGCGCCGATCTCCAGCCCGCTGACACGATCTCCCTCCTCGCCGCGCGCCGAGAGCAGCAGGATCGGCACGGCCGGATCGAGTTTGCGCACCTCGCGCAGAAGGCTGAGCCCGTCCATCTCCGGCATCATGACGTCGAAGACGCAAATCTCCGGCTTCTCCTCACGGAATAAGGCCAAGGCCTTGGCGCCATCACCGGCGACGCGGCAGGAGAAACCTTCAAGCGAGAGAAGATCGACGATGCCGTCGCGCAGATGCTGATCGTCCTCGGCGATCAAGATGGACATTTGGCCTCCTCCTTCGCCGAGCCCTTGATTTTCATGGAGGCCGTCACGCGCAGGCCCGGCTCGGCATTTTCGATTGTTACCTTTCCGCCATTAGCTTCCGCAAGCTCGCGCACGACGACGAGGCCAAGACCGAAACCATCCTTGGCGCCGCCGCCCGGCTGAACCAGAGCCAGCATTTTGGCCTGCGCGGACCGATCAAGACCGCGGCCGAAATCGCGCACGATCAGGGTAAGCATTCCATCCACCTCGGCGGTGGTGACGAGAATGCGGCCGGGCGCATATTTGTTGGCGTTGTCGATGAGGTTGATGAGAATGCGCTCGAAGCTTACGCGATCGAAGAAACCGGCGCGCGGCGCATTATGCTCGACCTCGATCGTCGAGCCGCCGGCGGCGAACAGATGCTCATAGCGCGCGATGGTCGCATCGACCACGGCATCAGGCACGGCCTCGTCAAGCCGCACTGGCGCCGGCGCGGCCGTGCGGCCGTAAACGATCGTATTGTCGGCGAGCAGAGCCAGGCGCTCCACCTCGGCGCGCATCACCGCGCCATAGCGATTGACCGCGGCCTCGTCGCCGCTGCGGCGCAGGAGCAGATCAGTATAAAGCCGTAGATTGGCGATAGGCGTGCGCAGATCGTGCGAGAGCTTTGCCGTCATTTCGCTGCGGAACGTGCTTTCCAGCAGCCGCGCCTGCTGGCTGCGATACATATACCAGATGAGCAGCAGCCAACTGCCGATCAAGGGTACGGTGATGGCGATCAGGGGCAAGAGCCCATGATGCGCCACTGGCGGCGTCGAGGTTTCCATGCGCCAGCCGCGCATCGAGCCCGAAAGGTCGGAGATCGCCGAGGTGCTGAGATTGGACGGCCCGTGGCTCCATAAGGCGCGGCCGAGCGGGTCGCGCAGCATCAGCAGCCGGTCATTGAGCTTGGCGCTGGCCTTGTCGAGCGCCTCCTCCAGCACCGGATCGAGAGTAATTTCATCGAAAATCACGCAAATGTCGCGGCTCTCGGTCATGCGCTGGCATTGCGCGAAGGAAACCAGGGTCTCGCCGACTGTCCAGGTGCCGACTTTCCGCGTGGGGCCGCTCTCGCTGTCCATCTGATCGCGCAGGCTCGCAAAGAGCCCGCCGAAACGTTGCAAAAGCTCATTTTCGGATTCGAGCGTGCCGGTCGCGAGCGGAATGACTTTGCCGTCACGATCGTGCACGAGCAGGAAGCGCACCTCGTTGACGAAGCTCGCGACACGCACATTGCGCATCATGTCCGGCCCACCAGCATCCAGCGCGGCAGTGATCTGGCTGATGGCACGGCCAGCCTTGGCATCGAGCGCGGCGCTCGCGACATCGCCGAGTTCCGCCGCCTGCCGCGCCGCCTGCGCCGCCTCGCGCGTCCGCGTCACGGCATAATCGGCATTGAAGAGATAGAAGGCGAAAATGCCAAAGACGACGAGCGGCAGCGCCAGCAGAAGCGCGAACCAGGCGACCGTGCGCCAAATGTCGGACCGCTGCAGCCGCCCCTGGCTGAAGGCGCGCCGACGGGAAATATCGAGGCTCATGCCCGAATCTCTAGCATTTTCTGCGGCGGCGATGGGACTTCCTGACGGCCCCAGTTTATGCCGCATTGCAAAAAAAATGCGGGAACGCGGTTACCTTACACAATTCTTACATCGATCTTGCCAATGTCTGACCAAATCCCCGGGCTGGGTGACTATTTTCATTCTTGGGAATTTCGAGGCTGCCCTTGGCAGTTTGAAGAGAGAAACAGGAGAGAACGATGGCTTGGACGACCCCCACGATTTGCGAAGTCTGCGTCGGCATGGAAGTCACGGCTTACGAGTCGAGCGAGTTCTAATTCGGTTTGCCGCTTAGGCGGCGCTGGCTGCGCGGCGGCCCTCCCTCGTCCTCGCGGCACATGTAAAAAAGCCGGCCATGTAGGCCGGCTTTTTTTATCCCTTTGGAAATTCGAGCCCCATCGCACGGTAGCGCTCCGGGTCATCGGCCCAGTTCTCGCGCACCTTGACGAAGAGAAAGAGGTGGATCGGCTGCTCGGCCGCCTCGGCGATCTCTTTCCGCGCCGCCATACCGATGGCCTTGATCGTCCGCCCGCCTTCGCCAAGCACAATTTTCCGGTGCGCCTCGCGCGTGACGTAGATCGTCTGCTCGACCCGCGCCGAGCCGTCCGGCCGCTCCTCCCACGATTGCGTCTCGACCGTCGATTGATAGGGCAATTCGTCGTGCAGGCGCTCGAAGATTTTCTCGCGCGTGATCTCGGCGGCGAGCGCGCGGATCGGCGCCTCGGAAATCTGATCCTCGGGATAGAGCCATGGGCCGGGCGGCATCATGGCCCCGAGATGCTTCTTCAGCAGAGCGAGGCCGTCCCCTGTCGCGGCCGAAACCATGAAGGTCTCGGCAAAGGCAAGCCTTTCGTTCGCTGCCGCTGCCAGCGCCAGGAGTTGCGGCCGCGCGACGAGATCGATCTTGTTCAGGATCAGAACCCGCTTGGCCTTAACGTTTTCGAGCGCACGCAAAATCTCGCCAACTTCCTCGTCGAGGCCCTTGCGCGCATCGACGAGCAAAGCGACGACATCGGCATCGGCGGCGCCACCCCAGGCCGAGGCGACCATGGCGCGGTCGAGCCGCCGCCGCGGTGCGAAAATGCCCGGCGTATCGACGAAAATGATCTGCGCCTCGTCTTGCAGCGCAATGCCGCGCACCAGCGTGCGCGTCGTCTGCACCTTGCGCGAGACGATCGAGATTTTGGCGCCGACGAGGGCGTTGAGCAGCGTCGATTTGCCGGCGTTCGGCGCGCCGATCAGCGCAACGAAGCCGCAACGCCGTTGCGCGGCCTCAATCTCGCTCATTGTTGATCCCTTCGCGCGTGAGAAAAGCGAGCGCGGCGGCCTGCTCGGCAGCGCGCTTGGAACTGCCCTTGGCTTCCTCCGGGGCGAAGCCCGTCACGACGACCGCAACCGTGAATTCCGGCGCGTGATGCGGCCCGGTGCGGGCGGTCTCGCGATAAAGCGGCGTTTCAAGACCGCGCGCTTGCGCCCATTCCTGCAAAGCGGTTTTTGGATCGCGCAACGGCCGGCGCGGCGCCCGCATCCGCGGCGCGAAGACCGGGACAATGACGGCTTTTGCCGCCGCATAGCCGGCATCGAGAAACACCGCGCCGATGAGCGATTCGCATACGTCGGCGAGGATGGCCTCCTTGGCGCTCGTACCGGCCTGGCGCTCGCCTTCGCCGAGCCGCACATGCGCTTCGACGTCCCATTCGCGGGCCACTTCCGCACAGCTCTCGCGCCGCACGAGGTCCGCGAGCCGGCGCGACAGTTCGCCCTCGTCCGCCGTGGCGAAATTCTCATAGAGCATTTCCGCGACGACGAGACCGAGCACCCGGTCGCCGAGGAATTCGAGCCGCTGATAGGTGTCGCTGCGCGTCGGCGCGGCGCTGATATGTGTCAGCGCCGCCTGAGCGAGATCGCGGTTTGCAAACTTGTGCCCGATGCTGGCTTCGAGCGCGCTGAGATCGCCCGGCTTCGGCGCCGTCATCTTACGGGTTTGAATAGCCGGTCCCAGCGCACGGTCCACGGCCATTCCCAGAACGCCCAAACCGGCGCGTCGGGCCGAACGGAGAAGAAGATCATCTCGGCGCGGCCAACGAGGTCTTCGGACGGAACATAGCCGACGCCGCCCTGATCTGGCGGGACGCGGCTGTCGGTCGAATTATCGCGGTTGTCGCCCATCATGAAATAATCGTCGGGTGGTACTTTGTAGACGCCGGTATTGTCGTAGAAGCCGGTGTCGCCTTCGATCTCGATAATCGTATGCGACACGCCGCCGGGCAACGTCTCCTTATAGGTCGCGACATCGCGCAGATGGCCGAAGAGATCCTCGGTCCTCACCTTGGCGATCGGCTCGCGCGGCACCTCCTGGCCATTGATGTAAAGCCGGCCGTCCTTCATCTGGATCGTGTCGCCCGGCAGCCCGATCACCCGCTTGATGTAATCGGTCTGTCCATCGCGCGGCAGCTTGAAGACGACGACATCGCCGCGCTTCGGCGGCGAGGAGAAAATGCGCCCATGAAAGAGCGGCGGGCTGAACGGCAACGAATGGTTCGAATAGCCGTAGGCATATTTGGAGACGAAGAGAAAATCTCCGATCAGCAAGGTCGGGATCATCGAACCCGAGGGAATGTTGAAAGGCTGAAACAGCAGCGTGCGCACGACAAGGGCGATCAAACCGGCCTGGATGATGACCTTGAAAAACTCGCCGAACGTTCCGCCCTTCTTGCCTTGCTCCATCGCTCCGTAGCCTTTTTGATCCGTCGTCGTCATGGGCGGTTTTCTCTCATCTGCGCGCGCTCGCCGATGCGAACCCGCGGGAGGCTGGGCTCCTTAGCATGCGCCCGGGAGGGGGTGAAGTGTCGGTTTCGTTATGATTAAGCGTGTGGCGGCGTGCCTCGTCTTGGACGAGGGCTGGCAGGCAATCAGGGCGGTTCCATGTTCGCGCCCGAGTTTTTCACCGCCTCGATGATCACCTGGGCCTGGGCGAAGGGATATTCATCGGTCAAAGTCAAATGGATAACAGCATCGTGACCAGCCGGAACCAGAAGCGCGAGGCGCGTCGCCGCGGCGCCCGAGAGCATGAGGCTCGGCTTGCCCGAGGGCAGATTGACGACGCCCATGTCGCGCCAGGAGACGCCGCGCGCGAGCCCCGTCCCTAGTGCCTTGGCACAAGCCTCCTTGGCGGCGAAGCGTTTGGCATAGGAGGCCGCCCGTGCCGCGCGCGCCTCTGATTTGTCGCGCTCGACTTCGGTGAAGCAACGCAGCACGAAACGCTCGCCATGTTTCGCCAAAATCTCCTCGATCCGGCGAATGTCGCAAAGATCGATGCCGAAGCCGAGAATCATGGGGCGCGCGCCTCGACGCGGCCGATTGCCATGGCGCCACGCATCTTCTGGATCGCCGCCGCGAGGCCGACGAAAACCGCCTCGGCGATGAGGAAATGCCCGATATTGAGCTCGACCACCTGTGGCAGCGCCGAGATTTGCCGCGCCGTGTCATAGTCAAGCCCGTGCCCGGCGTGACACTCGATACCGAACGCGGCCGCCTTCTCGGCGGCGCGTTTCAGCCGCGCGAACTCGGCCGCCGCCTTTTCGCTGGCGCCATCGGCCACGGCATTGCACCAAGCCCCGGTGTGGAGTTCGACCGCTGGCGCGCCGATCGAGCGCGCCGCTTCAATCGCCTCGGCCTCCGGCTCGATGAACAGGGAAACGGCGATCCCGGCTCGGGTCAATTCGCTGGTAAAGGAGCGCAGACGATCGTGGCCGCCGATAACATCGAGACCACCCTCGGTCGTGCGCTCTTCGCGCCGCTCGGGCACTAGGCAAGCGGCATGCGGTTGCAGCGCCAAAGCGATATTGAGCATCTCGACCGTGGCCGCCATTTCAAAATTCAGTGGTTTCGAGATGTTGGCCCTGAGCCGTTCCATATCGTCGTCGCGAATATGGCGGCGGTCTTCGCGCAGATGCGCGGTGATGCCATCAGCACCGGCCTCGATCGCGACAAGGGCCGCGCGCAACGGATCCGGAACCGCGCCGCCGCGCGCGTTCCGCAACGTTGCGACATGATCGATATTGACGCCAAGCCGCAGATGCGAAGCACTCATCCGTTCACCCGCTCGACCTTGCTCACGACCGGCTTGGTGCGCAACTCCGTGATGAGGCCATTCAAATGTTTCAGGTCAGGAACTTCAAGGTCGATGATGATCTCGCGGAAATCCGGCGAGATCGCGTTGAAGGAAATCGTGTCGATATTGGCCCCCATGTCGCCGATCGCGGTCGCGATAAGGCCCAAGGTTCCCGGCTCGTTGATGGCGGTGACGAGAATACGCGCCGGAAACAGATTACGCTTGCCGGCCTCGAGGTCCCAGCGCACATCGAGCCAGCGCTCCGGCTGATCGTCGAAGGCGGTCAGGTCCGGCGACTGGATGGGATAGATGGTGATGTGCTCGCCCGGCGTCAGGATCGCGACGATGCGGTCCCCGGGCACGGCGCCGCCATTGGGCGCGAAGCGCACCGGCAGATCGCCGCGCAGGCCGTAGATCGGCAGCGGCCGGCCGTCGGCTTCGCCGCGCTCGGGAAATTTGAAGACGAGGCTCGACGCCTTCGGCAAGCCGAACCAGCCGGACTCACTCGGCGGTGGCAGAGGCGGCTGCGGCCCCAATTTCCGCTCTTCCGAAAAGTCGGGATAGACCGCCTTCACCACATCGCCGGAAAAGATCTCGCCGCGCCCGACCGCCGCCAGAACATCATCGATGCCGGCGCGTGCCAGCCGCGGTAAAGCGGCCTTCAGCTTGTCTTCGGCGAAGGGCTTGCCGGCGCGCTCAAAGGCCCGCACCACGATTTGCCGCCCGAGCCCCGTATATTGCGCACGCACGGCGTCGCGTGTGGCGCGGCGGATCGCGGCGCGCGCCTTGCCGGTCATCACCAGACTTTCCCAGACGGGCGGCGGCACCTGCCCCTCGGCCCGGATGATCTCGACCTCATCGCCATTCACCAGCGGCGCGGCGAGCGGCGCCGCCCGGCCGTTGATCTTGGCGCCGACGCAGGAATTGCCGATCTTGGTGTGAACCGCATAAGCGAAATCGATGGGCGTCGCGCCGCGCGGCAGCGCGATGAGCTGGCCCTTTGGCGTGAAGCAGAAGACCTGATCGTGGAACAGCTCGAGCTTCGTGTGCTCGAGAAATTCTTCCGGCGAATCCCCCTCGGCCAGCATATCGATCGTGCGCTGCAGCCATTGGTAGGCGCGGCTCTCGCGCGCCAGCACCTCGCGATCGTCGACCTTGCCGTCTTTATAAAGCGCATGCGCGGCGATGCCGTAGCGCGCGATGTCGTGCATGTCGTGCGTGCGCACCTGCAGTTCGACGCGCTGGCGCCCCGGCCCGACGACAGTCGTATGGATCGAGCGGTAATCGTTCTCCTTCGGCGTCGAAATGTAATCCTTGAAGCGGCCAGGTACCGTCGGCCACTTTGTATGGATAACACCAACGGCGCGATAGCATTCCTCGACCGTGTTCATATAAACGCGGAAGCCGAAGATGTCGGATAATTGCTCGAAGGCGACGGACTTGCGCTCCATCTTCCGCCACACGGAATAAGGCTGCTTCTGGCGGCCTTCGACGGTCGCTTCTATGCCTTGGGCGGACAAGAGATCGCTCAGCTCCTGCTCGACCTTGGCGATGATCTTTCCGTTCTTGCGCTTAAGCTCATTGAGCCTCTTGCCGATCGAGGCGCTGGCCTCCGGCATCAGGTGGCGGAACGCCAAGTCCTCCAGCTCGTTGCGCATGCTCTGCATGCCCATGCGTCCGGCGAGCGGGGCATAGATGTCGAGGGTCTCCTGCGCGATCCGCTCGCGCTTCTCCGGCGGCACGAAATGCAGGGTGCGCATGTTATGCAGCCTGTCGGCGAGCTTGACGAGCAGGACGCGCACATCGTCGGCGATGGCGAGCAGCAGCTTGCGGAAATTCTCCGCCTGCACGGCGCGCTTGGAGACGAGATCGAGCCGTTTGAGCTTGGTCAGGCCCTCGACCAGCCGGCCAATCTCCGGCCCGAACAGTTTATCGATTTCTTCTTGGGTGGAATCGGTATCTTCTATCGTGTCGTGCAGGACAGCAGCTACGATTGTCGCATCGTCAAGCTTAAGCTCGGTAAGAATGGCGGCGACTTCGAGCGGATGCGAGAAATACGGATCCCCGGAGGCGCGCTTTTGGACCCCATGCGCCTTCATCGCATAAACATAGGCGCGGTCCAGCAACTCCTCGTCGGCGTGCGGATTGTAGCGCCGGACGCGATCGACGAGTTCGTATTGCCGCATCATGGTCCGGGTCGATCCCATGAAGTCTCGCGCGGCGGCTACGTTATGCGTAACGCCACGCTCCTTGCAAAAGCCGACTGCAGCGCCTCACGGCTCAGCACGGCGATCCTCTCAGGCTTCTAGGGGCGGCAAATGCCCGCCCCGCCAATTCTGCCACCGAAGCGACTCAGTCGCTGTCGTCCTCGGTCTCGGCCGGAGGCACCAAGCCTTCCAGGCCGCGCAGAAGGTCTTCTTCCGTCATGCGGTCGAATTGCACATCGCCGGGCGCATCGGCTTGGACCTTGTCGACGGCCGGCGTCAGCGCGGGAACCGCCTCGGCTTCGGGCTCGTCAACTTCCACATGCTTCTGCAGCGAGTGGATAAAATCTTCTTTAAGGTCCTCGGGCGTCAGCGTCGCATCGGCAATTTCGCGCAACGCCACGACCGCATTCTTGTCATTGTCGCGATCGATGGTGATCGCAGCACCAGAGGCAATCATTCGTGCGCGATGCGCAGCAATCAAAACGAGATCGAATCGGTTTTCGACCTTATCAATGCAATCTTCAACTGTGACGCGAGCCATGGATCAACTCTCCTTGAATTCCATTCGTAAGGGTTCAGGTTTTTTACAAAACACGTAGAATTCCATCAACCTGCGGCGCGGGCTGGGTTTTTAGCACTTTGTAACGTTCGTTTACGGGAGGCGGCAAGCTGCCGTTTATATTGTAATTCCAATGGAAATATCAATGGGATGGGGTTGACGTGGAGAATCCAGGGAACCACATCTGGGGATTATCCGCCTGAAGAGGCTAACCGTACCGGCACTGAGGGATTTCGGTGTCGTTGGCGTGCGCCTCGATGCGAGTTGTGACCGAACCAAGAAATAACCAGATCAAAAAGTAAGAGATAGCTTAAATGGCAGACCAGGAACGCATTGCGTTATTTATCGACGGCGCAAATCTCTACGCGACCGCCAAGTCCCTCGGCTTCGATATCGACTACAAGCGCCTGTTGAAAGAGTTCCAGAGCCGCGGAAAGCTCGTCCGTGCCTTTTATTATACGGCGCTTGTCGAGGATCAGGAATATTCCTCCATCCGACCGTTGATCGACTGGCTTGATTACAATGGCTATTCCGTCGTCACGAAGCCGACGAAGGAATTCGTCGACTCGCTTGGCCGCCGCAAGGTAAAAGGCAATATGGACATCGAGCTTGCCGTCGATGCCATGGAAATGGCCGAACATCTCGACCACATCGTGCTCTTTTCCGGCGACGGCGATTTCCGCTCGCTGGTCGAAGCGGTGCAACGCAAGGGCGTCCGCGTCTCCGTGGTTTCGACCAATACGACGCAGCCCGCCATGGTCGCCGATGAATTGCGTCGCCAGGCCGACGAGTTCATCGATCTCGTCCATCTTTCCTCGAAGATCGGCCGTGATCCTAACGAGCGCCAGGAACGGGCGCAGAAATTCCATCCGGAGCGCCGGCCGGCGAACGTTGTCTCCGCAGGCTACGACGAGGATTTGCTCGACGATTAAGGCGCAGCGGGCGTGAACGGCGCGGGGCCAGAAATCCACCGTGTGGCGGGGCCAATCGCGCCGGGGCGCGATTGCCCGTACTGCCCGCGCCTCGTCGCTTTCCGCAAGGCGAACCGGGCCGAACATCCTGATTGGTTCAACGCCCCCGTCCCGACCTTCGGCGCGCTTGACGCGCGGTTGCTGATCGTCGGTCTCGCCCCTGGCCTGCGCGGGGCGAACCGCACGGGCCGCCCTTTTACCGGCGACTATGCCGGTGACCTGCTCTACGCGACTTTGCTGAACCTCGGCCTCGCCCAAGGCACCTATGGGCAAAGCCGTAACGACGGGCTCAAGCTCGCCGGTTGCGCCATCACCAATGCGGTGCGTTGCGTGCCGCCGCAGAACAAGCCGCTGCCCGAGGAAATCACCCGTTGCCGCAGCTTTCTCACGGCGACGATCGCCGCCATGCCCAATCTCGTCGCGATCCTGGCACTCGGCCGCATCGCGCATGATTCTGTCGTGCGCGCGCTCGGCGGCAAGCTCTCGGCCCACGCCTTCGCGCATGGGAAGCAACATCGGCTCGCTGCGGGAGCACACACCCTCAGCCTCTTCGACAGCTATCATTGTTCGCGCTACAACACGAACACGGGGGTGCTGACGGCGGACATGTTCACCGCGCTTTTTCGCGAGGTGCGCGCCTATCTCGACGCCGCTCCGCCCATTCCGGCTTAAAGCGATATCCGCCGCGTATCCTGAATGCCGTCCTATCCTTGATCCTTGGGATAGGACATGAATTCCAGAAGCGAACCGTCGGGATCGCGGAAATAGACGCTCACGGCATCGCCTTTGGCGCCGCGCGTTGCGACCGGGCCGAGCTCGATCGACACGCCCTGCTCCTGCAAATGCGCGACCGCCTCCGACAACGGACCCGGCCATTCGAAGCAGACGTCGCTGCCGCCGGGCGCCACTGGCACCCGCGCCACCGCCTTGGGCGTTACGCCCGGCCCGTGGCAGTTCAAGAGGAAATCCCCGAACTTGTAGGAAAAGCCGTTCTGGCGCGGCACGACCTCGGCACCCAAGACAGCGCGATAGAAGTGATTCGAGCGTTCCCAGTCGGAAACGTGGATGACGCAATGATCGATCTTCACCGCACGCATCTTCGTCCGTCCAGGTTCAACTCCGCTCGCGCAGCAGGCGGCTCTTCTCGCGATTCCAATCGCGCTGCTTTTCGGTCTCGCGCTTGTCGTGCAGCTTCTTGCCGCGCCCCAGCGCAAGCTCGAGCTTGGCGCGGCCGCGGGCGTTAAAGTAGATCTTTAACGGGACGAGCGTCATGCCCTCGCGTTCAAGCCCTTTTGCAACGCGGGCGATTTCGCGTGTGTTCAGAAGCAGTTTGCGGGGCCGCTTCGGCGGGTGGTTGAAGCGGCTGGCCTGCAGATATTCGGGGATCGTCGCGTTGATAAGATAGAGCTCGCCCGCCTTGTCGAGGCTCGCATAGCTCTCGCCGATCGACGCCTTGCCGGTGCGGAGCGATTTGACCTCCGTCCCGGTCAAGACCATGCCGGCCTCGAAGGTCTCGCCGATCTCGTAATCGAACCGGGCGCGGCGGTTGTCCGCCACGACCTTGAAATTCGTCTCTTTCTTCTCAGCCAACGCGGCGGCCCGTCATTTCGGCAGCAAACCGGCGTGCTGCATCGCCGCCCGCACCGCCGCCTGCGCCGGCGGCGTAGCCGGCAGCATCGGCAGGCGCAATTCGTCGGCGATCTTGCCAAGCAGCGAGAGCGCATATTTCGGCCCCGCCGGATTGGGGTCGACGAACAGAGCCGCGTGCAGCGGTGTCAGCCGATCCTGGATCGCCAGGGCCGCTTTGAAATCGCCGCTAAGGCCCGCATCCTGAAAATCGGCGCAGAGCCGCGGCGCGACATTCGAGGTCACCGAAATGCAGCCGTCGCCGCCATGCGCCAGGACGGCGAGCGCCGTCATGTCTTCGCCCGAGAGCTGGATGAAATCCGGCCCCAGAGCATTGCGCTGGAGCGCCGTGCGGGCCAGATTGCCGGTCGCGTCCTTCACGCCCGCGACGTTCTTCAGCTCGAACAGGCGCTTCATCGTGTCGATCGAAATGTCGACCACCGAGCGAGGCGGGATGTTGTAGAGGATGATCGGAATGCCGATCGCGTCGTTGATCGCCTTGAAGTGGCGGTAAAGCCCCTCCTGCGAGGGCTTGTTGTAATAGGGCGAGACGACGAGCACGCCGTCGGCACCGGACTTTTCCGCATGGCGGGCGAGATCGATCGCCTCTTCCGTATTGTTCGAGCCCGCGCCGGCGATGATCGGCACCCGGCCGCGCGCCTCCGCGACGCAGACCTCGACCACGCGCTTATGCTCGGCATGGGAGAGCGTCGGGCTCTCGCCCGTCGTGCCGACCGGCGCGAGGCCGTGCGTGCCGTTGATGATCTGCCAGTCGACTAGGGAACGATAGGCGCCCTCGTCGAATTGCCCCGCTGCGAATGGCGTCACCAGTGCGGTAATCGAGCCTTTGAAAGCGGCCTTCTTGGCCATTTGGGCCATTCCTTCTGCCTGTTTCGTTGACTGCCTTAGTTTTGCACCTGTCTCTACCGACAATTGCGCAGTCAAGTCTATGTGCGTGTTGCCGCCGTGGCGCGCAAGGCCCGAGATGGCCTTGGCGAAAGTCCGGCAAGTTATTGATTTGAAATGCGCTGAGACTCTGGGGGTCGGGGGGCGCATCGATTTTCCGCCGAGGCGGAAAGGTTGACGTTTGTTAACGAATCCGTCGGCAGAATGGAAGAATCGCCATGATTTTCCATTCTCCGGGATTCAGCAAACGCAAGGTTCGAGAGGCTGGCATGGCAGCTCGGCGCCAAGCGCTTCGTTTTCCGTGGTTGATCTGCGGGCTCGGCCTTTGCCTTGCCGCGATCAGCTTCACTTGGGTTATCCTGCCGGAGCCGGATTTCGACGGCACCGCGCCGGCCCGCGCCCATATGGTCTCCTGGTTCGGCACCTTGCTGAACGAGGCGATGGCCGGTCTCGAGCAATTCGTCGAATCGGGCCGTGCGCATTTGCCGGAAGCGGGCGTGCACGAAGGCCCCGCCGCGCCGCCGATCGATATCGGCCAGCAGCTCGGCCTCGATCTCACCGGCCTGCATGAGGCGCTGCCCTATTATAAAGACGGGGATCTGACGCAGGGCGACGCCCAAGCGGCGCGCGCCACCGATCCGATCGTCCGCACCGCGCTCGAATGGGTCGCCCTGCGGAACTCGCGCGACGCCGGGCAGGACCGTTTCCACGCCTTTCTCGTCGCGCATCCCGATTGGCCGGCGCGCGATTTTCTCGTCCGGCGGATCGAAACCGGCTTTTACCAGAACCATTCCGACCCGGTTTTGATCGACGATTTCTTCGCCGAGCGCCCGCCGCAGACCGCGCTCGGCAAGCTGGCGCAGGCGCGCGCCCTGCGCGACGCGGGCAAGGACGGGCAGGCGCAAGCGCTGGTGCGCGACGTCTGGCGGCACTCCGACCTGCTGGCCTCGCTCGAAGCTCATGTTCGCACCGAGTTCGGCGCTTATCTCAGCCCGGCCGATTACAAGGCGCGCGCGGACCGCCTGCTCTATGAAGAAGACAATGCCGGTGGCTTGCGCAATGCGGCGCTGGCGGGGCCGGACGAACTCGTGCTGGCGCGCCTGCTCGCCGCGATCAACGACGATGCGGCGAACGACAAGATGTTCGATGCCGTGCCGCCGGACCTGCGGCACGATCCGGCCTTTCTCTACGCCCGAATCCACAAATTGCGGCATGAGGACAAGATCACCGACGCGGCGGCGCTGATGCTCGCCGCCCCTCGCGATCTCGCCGTGCTGATCGACGGCGACGCCTGGTGGACGGAGCGGCGGCTTTTGGCGCGCAAACTGCTCGACGCCGGCGATCCCGCGACAGCCTATAAAATCTGCGACGAGCACACGGCGGAGTCAAACGAGGCCAAGATCGACGCCGAGTTCCACACCGGCTGGATCGCCCTGCGCTTCCTCAACGATCCGGTGCGCGCCGCACATCATTTCGAGATTGCCGCCGGGCTCGCGCAAACGCCGATGTCGATTGCCCGCATCACCTATTGGCAGGGCCGCGCCGCCGATATCTCCCAGACCGACGATGCCGATTTGCGCGCCAAGGCCTTCTACGAGAAGGCCGCGGAAAAGGCGGCGACCTATTATGGCCAACTCGCCCGCGCGAAACTCGGCCTGCGCACGATCGCGCTGCGCAACCTCGCGACGCCAGCGCCGCCACGGTTGCAGCGCGACGAAGCCGTGCGCATCGTCGAACTCTTCTTCGCGATCGGCGAGAAGGATCTCGCCATGGCGCTTGCGAGCAGTGCCGCCGAACATTTGACGAGCGAGGCGCAGACCGCCGCGCTCGCCGAGGTCGTCGCGGCCCGGCACGATGCGCATGATTCGCTCGTCATCGGCAAAGTGCTGGCCCAGCGCGGCATAGCGATCGACCCCCTCGCCTTCCCGACCTATGGCATCCCCGCCTACACGCCGGTCGAGAATTCGGCACCGCCGGCGATCGTCTATGCCATCGCCCGCCAGGAAAGCGCCTTCGACGCGCATGCCGTCTCCTCCGCCGGCGCGCGCGGGCTGATGCAGATGATCCTCTCGACCGCAAAACGGACGGCCGAGCGGGTGAAGATGGATTTCGACGCCGGGCGGCTGTTGAGCGATGCGGCCTTCAGCGCCAAGCTCGGCGCGGCGCATCTTGGCGAGCTTTTCGCCGAGCAACGCGGCTCGCCGATCCTCGTCTTCGCCGCCTATAACGCCGGCGGCCGGCATGTGAAGGAATGGATCGATGCCTATGGCGATCCGCGCACGCCGGGTGTCGATCCGATCGATTGGGTCGAGCGCATCCCATTCACCGAAACGCGCAATTACGTGCAGCGCGTGATGGAGAACTGGGCGATGTATCGGGCGAGCTTCGCCGCGCTCGACTCGGCCAAAGCCGAAACGGCGAAGAGTGCCACGGCCAAGGCTGACGCAGCCAAAGCCGCGCCCAAGACCGACGTCGCCCTCGACGATCCGGCGAAGCTCTAGAGTGGCGCGGATAAGCTAAAACCGCGCTTAAGTTCCCAGCGGCGAAGACTATGGTAGAAGAGGCCCTCGCCTCGGCTCACCTGGCTTCGCCGTCCCATGACCCGCACCATGCCCGCCTATGTCGATTGGTTCGTCAGTGCACCGGACGGCCTGCGGCTGCATCTGCGCGATTATGGCAGCCCGCTCGACCCTGGCCTGCCCGTGGTCTGCCTGCCGGGCCTCGCCCGCGGTGCCGCAGATTTCGGCCTGCTAGCGGAAGCGCTGGCCGCCGGCGCCGCGGGTCAAAGGCGCCGCGTCGTCGCCATCGATTATCGCGGCCGCGGCGAATCCGATTACGATCCCGATTGGCGCCATTACGATCTCGCCGTCGAGAACGCCGACATTCAGGCGCAGCTCGCGGCCGTCGAGATTCATGCGGCGATCTTCATCGGCACGTCGCGCGGCGGTCTGCACATCATGCGGCTCGCGGCGGCACGGCCGGCCCTGGTGCGCGGCGCCGTGCTCAATGACGTCGGCCCGGAGATCGAACTGCAAGGCCTCTCCCGCATCCGCCAATATCTGCGCTATCCGGCCGCGCCGAATTCGCTCGCCGACGCGATGGACTATGTGCGCAAGACGATGAGCGCGCATTTCCCCGACCTGAGCGAGGCCGAGCTTGAGGCCTATGCGCGCGCCTCGTTCCAGAAGCCGGATGGCAAGTTCGGCGCGACCTTCGACCCCAAGCTGGTTAAGCCGCTGGAAGCCTTGCGTCTCGACGAACCTCTGCCGGACTGCTGGCGCCTTTTCGAGGCGGTGGCGGACGTGCCCCTGCTCGCCATCCGCGGCGGCAATTCCGACCTCCTCTCGCCGCAAACTCTCGTCGAAATGGCCCGGCGTCACAGGAACTGCGCGACCTATGTGGTTGAGGGACAGGGCCATCCGCCGCTGTTGATGGACAATGCCGCGATCGCCCGCATCTGCGCCTTCGTGGCCGAGGCGGAAATGGCCTAGAGCGGGAAAACGCTTTCCATGGGCGGCGCTTGTGCCTTGCCATCGGGCCGGGCCTCGGGCATATGGTCCCCACCCCGCTGGAGACGTGGCCGAGAGGCTGAAGGCGGCGGTTTGCTAAACCGTTATAGGGTTGTAAAGCCCTATCGAGGGTTCGAATCCCTCCGTCTCCGCCATGACTGTATCAAAATCAATAACTTAGCTGCAATTTTCCAACCTTGCCGTAACGGCCTAACCGTGATTTTGATGTTTTTCGAACAATCTGCGTGAAAAAAGGCCCGCGATTGCGGGCCTTTTTTACTTTCCCCTCAATCGATCGGAAACGATCGATTGCATTAATGTCGATCGATTTGGATTCGTCAAGCCTAAGTTATTACATTGATCGTATGTGCTAATTCTGCTACATATGGCGCATGAAGGAAAAAGTCGCTTTCACTGGCCGCCAGATTGCGGCGGCCCGTACCCTCATAGGCCGGGATCAAAAAGAGCTTGCCCAGGCGGCGGGAATTTCCGCACCTACCTTGCGCCGGATGGAACTCACGATCGGCATACCGGGCGGCATCAAAAACAATTTGCTGGCTATCCAGCGCGCGCTTGAGCAAGCTGGCGTCGTGTTTGTCTTCGATAGCGAGGATGGTGGCGCGGGTGTGAGGCTCAAGAAGCCAGAAACTGCGGCCAATTTAACGCGCCGAATTGACGCCATGGAAGCCGACTTGGCCAAGTCTACAGGACTGTCAGCGCAAACGCCCGCTGGCGGCATGCGCACCCTCGAACGAGCCTACAAGCGCGAGGCCGTGAAGAAGCTAAAGAACCGGCGAACAAAGTTGAAGAAATGAGGGCGCGTCGGATCGAGACCGCCTCTATCGCGTTTCAATCAACCGCTGAGAACATCCTTTAAGCGCGGCGCTAAGACGTAAACAAAGCTTGCCTTGAGCATAGGGCTCCACGTCGCCGGCATCGTATCGATGAGAATACAGGCGAAGCGAGCCTGCCCCAGCAAGCGTTCTGATTGCTGCAGATGCTCATCGATCGCGGTGTTCATCGCTTGTGCGGCAACGTAACCGGCATGGGCGCTGAACTCCGTTTCAACTTTCTCGAAGATCATTTTGACAGCTTGCGCCAATCGCCGTGCATCATCGTCCGTCGCGGTGACACCATATCGGTCCGCAAGCTCGTCCACCTTCATCGTGACACCATTCCGCGACTCTTGACCTAAAAGAGGTCGGCCGATCAACCCGCGGCTTGCCCTACGCGCTTCAATTGATGTTCAGCCGCGACTCGCTGATACGGCTCGTTTACGCTCTTGATCCGATATTGAAGCTCACTGCCTAAAGGCGGCAATTGCGCGAGCACACTGAATGCGTCGCGGGGATTCTGCAGATATCCTCCGCGCGGATCAAATGTGACCGTCTCCCCGATCTCGTAAAGATGCGTCGGAAGCTCGTGCCTAATTTGCATTGTCGGAGAGGCGTTAATACGGACGGCAAATGATCGAGTTTGTCTCATGATAAGAACCTCGCCCGCGCTTCCGGATGCCATGCAGCCGCGTCTGGCGGCGGCACTCTGCCGCCACCAAATGCGCAGAAGCTGTTACTTCGCGGCTTTCTGAGGGGCCGGCGCCGTGGAGGGACCCTTCTCTGGAGCGGGAGCCGGTTTCGGCTGCACCGCCGGAGGCACGAGCGGCGCGTCGGTCTTGGGAGCGTCTGCGGCCAGTTTGTTGGGCGCGTCGACGGGTGAATTGATCATTTGAAAATTCCTTTAAGTCTGTTCCGCAACGGCAGATGCCAAAGCGGCCTTCGCACAAATACAAATGATCGCTCCAAAATTATTTGTGCGCGTAACGACCTTATCAGCTTCGATAACGACTAAATGTTATCTTCGCTGATATCGTATATATATGCACTTTCAGCAGAAATACTAGGCGCGAGCATGGGTTTAGATTTTTAATCATGCAAATATAGGCGCAAACAAAACTCCGCGCCCACAGCGATCGTGATATATTCATCAATCACGACAGCGGGAGCATAACGATGGCCAAGAGTCAGCGACGCGGGAATAAAGAAGCGAAAAAGCCGAAAAAGGAAAAGCCGAAGACAATCGCGGCTGCTCCGACGTTAAAGATCGGGGAAAAGAAGAAATAGGCCGATGGCAACTCGCTCAGCACGGCTCGCGGAATTTGCGACAGACGAAGAGCCAGGCTTAAGCGAAGACGTTGAATTGCTCTGCGAAGATCACAACGGCACTTACCCGATGCCCTTTCCTTGTCGTCGTGTTGGTCGCGAGTGGCGCAATCAGACAACTGGCCAGATAATCGAGGCGGATATCGTCGGCTGGCGGCCTTGGCAGCGGGCACGCCGATGAAAACAGTTCATTGGTTGCGCCGCACACTAAACGGCGAATGCTTTTTTGTAAGCATGGAGGAAGCCGCAAAGCCGAGCCGGCCCGATGGTGGCGCCAGGCTTAGGCTCGTCTGCGTTGCGCTATTGATAGTCTTCTCTCCTTCGGCCGTTGCGCTGTTGGTGGTCTTCTCTCCTTCGGCCCACGCCACGATGCCGTTCCTCACCCCGATGCCTGACGACCGCTCGCCGCCCTCCTGCGAGCGATGGGCTGCACAGCAGGATGGCGATGCGATCTATGCCTGGGGACAGCAGGACGGCGGCGGCTCATCCAAAGACGTCGCAGCGCTGCGCCTCGCCCTCTATTGCCTCGGCGATCCGGCGCCGGAGATCATCGGTTTCGGCTCGAGCGCTGGCTTCGACCGGGACTATTGCGAGCGCCATCGAAGAGCCGCGATATGTGCGCGCTGATAAACGTCAACCGCTCCCCAGATATGTGTTGAGATTTGAGCTCTTGAAGATCGAAGTCTGCGCGGCTTGCGCGCCGTTCGGCCGGGCCGACCACCCGCTTGCGATAGGGCAACAACTGGCGATTGCGCATGGCGAGGTCGCAGAGCCCGGGGCAGGACGAAATCATTGTGGAAGCGCATATATTGACTCTCTCGGCTTACCTTGTTGTGTGCAACCACACTTGGCGCGGCATATGTCTTGGCATCCTGGGCGGTCGATCATGCCGACCTTAGGCAAGAGCAGCACGTCCCGATGAGACCTCCGTCTGCCAATAGCACCTTGCAATTGCGCGACGGAAGAACGCTGGGGTTTGCTGAATATGGCGACCCCGCCGGCAATGTCCTCTTTTACTTTCACGGCTTTCCCGGC